>JBDRZZ010000009.1 GCA_039804165.1 candidate division WOR-3 bacterium | reverse complement strand
CCATAATTTGAATTAACCTTGGTCCTAAAATTATAACTTTATTTTTCTCTGATTTAAGCACCCCATATTCTGCGATTGCATTTCCAAAGACAATTTCAATCAAAACTTCCATTTTATTCCCCCAATACATTTATAGATAATGTTTCTCATTCTCTGGTCCAGACTAATTTCCAACCTTCCTCTTCCATCTTTTTTACATATTTCCACACTTTATACTTTTGATAAGATATGGTCTTTACTTCAAAATATTATTCCTTTCCCGTTTTTTTAAAGCTCTCTTGGAGTTTTTCATCAACTTTTCTAAATTTGTATAAAATATCCTCTATCGGGCAAAGAAGGGGCTATGTTTACCTCTCCTCCACGAAAAACAGCATCTATGATATAATTCTGTAAAGAAAACTTCTTATTTAATTGCTATAATCCTTCCCATCACTAGATTAAAAGGATATTTTCTTGGTTTTGAAACTTAAAAATCGCTCAACTTAGTTTTAAATTTGCCACAGTGTGTCGAGGTTTACACTTTGAGTTAATTCACAAGGTCCGCTTACCTATCTAGGGATAAAACCTTCTTCTTTCCTAAAAGTTTTGTCAAGATTTAGAATAATCAGTGAACAAGCTTAGTTTTTGTCTTTAATAGGTATCCTCCTTAATATTCTCTTATAACTCACATAAAAGTATGACAGATATGAAGAAATGAGCAATACTAATCTTCTCAGAATAGGCGGTAAAATATGTGTCAGTTGATACATATCTGGCCCTATACTCTAATTCGGCAATCATAAAGCTTTAATAAAACGGAATGTCATTTAGATCGGTATTTTGTTTGAGTAAAACATACCGATTTTTGTTTTATAAGATCCATCATTTTTTACTCTTCAATTCTTTTGGCTCATCTCCTTTTTCTAAAATCCTTATATTGGTTTTTATGGGATACAGGAACTCTGGAATCGCTCATTAATACTTTTATGGATATTTTGCCCGTTTCTTTTCATTCTCTGATACTACCTCTATATGGCTTCGGTTTATAGACTCTTTTTTGGTATATTTTACGAGATCAAATCGGATTTTTAAATATCAAAGAGTTGCATATTTTTTATAACCTCGTAGTAATTCTATAAATCTTTTTGTGCGAAACTTCTTCAAAGTATCCCATCTGCTTTGTATTTAACATTACATTTAAATAAAAACCTTGACAGGAAAGCATTTTTATTTTATCTTTCTTTAAGTTAAGAAGGAGGAAAATAGAGGGAAATTATGCCATGCGGTAGAAAAAGAAAGTTAAAAAAAATAAAAACACATAAGAGAAAAAAAAGAAGAAGGGCCAATAGACACAAGAAAAAACATAGATAAATTTTCACCTTTAATAAGATCCTACTAGAGAAAAATTATAAAACGGCAAAAGTCGTAAAAGAGAGATTTTGGAAAATAAAGTTCAAAAGGTTGCGAATTTTTAATTTTTTATTATAATTTTTATAAAATATAAGGAAGGTAAAAATGGAACCAAAAGAGAGAATAGGAAATAGGTTAAGAAGGTTTAGAAAAAATAAAGGATGGACTCTTAAAGAGTTGGGGCAAATGCTTGGGGTCCATTGGACTACAATTCAAGCCTGGGAAAAGGGTAAGTATAGTGTTCCTACAACCAGAGTTTTTAAGGTTTGTGAACTTTTTGGGATTTCCCCTAATCAATTGTTTGAGGAAAAACCCGATGAATTAGCTTATCCTTATGTGGAAGGGATTTTCCCGGAAACAGCTATTCTTGCTCCCGAGAATGTTGTTAAAAATATTAATATGAAAGAGATTTTACCCGTAGGTCCTGATTTTGCGCTTTTTAGAGTAGAAAGCGATAGTATGAAGAATTTGGGCATTTTAAAAGGAGATTGGGCTGTTGTAGATACATCTATTAAAGAAATTCATATAAAAAATATATATGCGGTAGCAATCTTCCATAGTCACGATGAGAAAGGAGAAATTACTTTTAAGAAGGTAGAAAAGATAGGGGGCACGGTCATTTTGATTCCATCTAATCCTGAATACGATATTCAAATTTATCACCAATCTGAGATTGCAATCATCGGGAAATTAGTAGGGGTTGTAAGAAGTTTAAAAAATTAGAATTTAAAGATTTGGATAATATTTACTTTTTACTTTACCCTTTTCAGGATCATATTCGTAAGCACTAAGGTTTTCCACATTTATTTGTAACTCAGAAAGTGTTTGAGGATATTCCCCTTTTTCCGCTTTGTAAATTTCCAGAGCTTGGCGAATAGTAGTTAGTTCGGTAATTGTTTTTGTCTTATCTGGAAGCTTAACTATACCCCTTGCATACTCTTTTATTATTGTTTTTGTCTCTTGGAGTGGCTCTTTTGCTTTCTTACACCCACTTTCTACTACAATAAATATTGAAAAAAGAAATATCAAAAAGTTTTTCATTTTTTGAAATTTTGGTGAGAGGTGGAATCGAACCACCGACACCAGGATTTTCAGTCCTGTGCTCTACCAACTGAGCTATCTCACCTTTAACAATAATTATATATAGAAGTTTAATAATGTCAATACCAGTTTTTAGGAAATAATAGACTTCAAGGTAAAAGAGCTTAGTTTTCTAAAACAAATTTAAAAATTCTATCTTGATTTTTCTTTATAGTCTATTAATATTTATTTTATGAAACTATTTAGTTTTATTCCTCTATGTGGAATTGGCGCAGGAGTTATTTCTTTTTTACTTTTTATTCTTTTCTTTAAAAGAATAAAAGCAAAGAGAAAAAATATTCTTGGACTAGTGATTCATTTTCTTTTTGTTATTATTTTTGCTCTTATCTCTATTTGTTTTTTGCTTCTATATGTTAGCTTAAAAGGTTATGAAAATTTTGCTTATAATGAACCTATTTTCTATATTGAATGTCCTATTAAGGAGAAAGATTGGTTTGCGGTCAAAATTGTTCCTAAGGATTCTAAAAAAGAAACTAAATTTTATCACCTTAAAGGGCAACAGTTTGTGATTGATGGACAAATAATTAAATGGGAGAATTTCTTGGTGTCTCTTGGGATGAAGCCTTTGTATAAGATTACGAGGCTTTCTGGGCGTTATATTTCAATTGAGGATGAAAAAAGTAAAGAAAGAACTGTATATGAATTGGGAGAAGAGACTTTATTTTGGAGATGGTTAATGCGCTATGGAGAAAAGATTCCGGGGATAGACGCAGTTTATGGAAATTCTTCTTTTAAGGATGCAAAAGAAAATAAAAGGTTTACAGTTTATATTACTAATGATAGTTTTGTAATTAAAGAGGATTAAGAACTATTCTTTAATGGCTCAACTCTTATGAGGTTTAGAGATTTTTCAATAATAAAAATTTTGTTCTCTTTGGTTTTACTGTTTTCTGTTTCCTGTAAAAAAGAAGAAAAATTAGAAGAAAAAGAGCTTTTGGTCTCAGAAGAAGAACTATTTAAAAAATATGGCCCAAAAGATTTAACAAAAAGAGAAATTGATAGCCTCATTAATTCAATTAAATGGGTTACAAATGATAATCCTTCTATTTTATGGGATGATAGGGCGAGAAAGGGTGGTTATATTACTTTTGGGTGTTTTGGTTATCCTGCAACTTTAAGAATATATGGACAGAGTGCTTCTTATCTTCTAAATGCAATTCTCCGATCTCTTTTATATGAGACCCTTCTTAAAGTAGATCTTATTACTTTTGAATATATACCTTCTCTTGCAGATAAGTGGTTTATAAGCGAAGATAAAAAAATTTATTTTTATCATATAAATCCAAAAGCAAAGTGGGCTGATGGTAAGCCTGTAACAGCTTTTGATGCAGTTGCCACCTGGGATCTTGTTACAAGTGATGATTTGAAGGAACCTATGTGGCAGGAAATGTTTTTGAAATTTAAAAGACCTGTTGCTCTTTCTAAGGATGTTCTAATGATTGAGTCAAAAGAACCTTCCTGGAGAGCTTTTTTTAATATAAGCACAGAAGAATTCTTTATTCTCCCAGAACATATAATAGGGAGAATGACTCCTTCTCTTTATATGAAGAAATATAATAATGAGATGATATTAGGTTCAGGACCCTATCTTTTTGAAAGGGCAATTCCAAATGAATGCATAATTTTAAAGAGAAATCCTTCTTGGTGGGGTTATTTTTATAAGATGAACAAAAACCTTTTTAATTTTGATTATATTCGCTTTATTTTTTATCCTGAGGAGACAATAATAGGGGAAAAATTTAAAAAAGGAGAGATAGACATTTTGCAAATAGAAAGACCGCTTCTTAAGGATTGGGCAGAAGAATATATTCCTTCAAAAAATAAAGAAATAAGAAACAATCACATTATAAAACAAAGATTTTATATTAATATGCCTTATGTGAATGGTTTTTATTTTAACTTGAGAGAAGAACCTTTTAATGATGAGAGGGTAAGAAAGGCGATAATTCTTCTTATAAATAGGAGTTTAATTCTTGAGAAATTTTATTATAACGAATTTAAAATTATGAATTCTTATTTTGCTGGGCTCCCTTATGAAAATGAAAAAAATCCAGAAATTGAATACAACAAGGAAGAAGCAATAAGACTTTTAGAAGAAGTTGGCTTTTCTCAAAAAAATTTAAATAAAGATGGTTATATAATGAAAGATGGTAAGGTTTTTGAGATTACGCTTAATGTCTATAGGGTAGATGATACAAGGGTGGAAACACTTCTTCAAGAAGAACTCAAAAAAGTTGGAATCAAGCTGAACCTGAAGAGAGTGACTTGGGCTAAGAATATGAAGGATCTTGAGGAATTTAATTTTAAAATGATAGGTTTGCGATTTACAATTGAAATTTTCCCGAACCCTGAGCTTTGCTATCACTCAAAATTTGCCGATAAAAAAGGCTCATTTAATATTTGGGGGATTAAAGATAAAAATGTTGATAAATTACTTGATTTATATTATAAGGAATATAATTTAGAAAAAAGGATAAATTTGTTAAAAGAGCTTGATTCTATTTTAGTAAATAAATATATGACAGCCCTTCTTTGGTATGAGGATAATATGAAGTTATTATACTGGAATAAATTTGGAATGCCTGAGTTTGGAGTTTCTCAAACTGATTATAATGGACTTATAAATTATAAACCATATTGGCCAATAATTGCATTTTGGTGGATAGATGAGGAACTTTCTCAAGAATTAGAGAGAGCAAAAGATAAAGAAATTATGCTTCGAAGTAAGGTAAAACTTAAAAGTTGGGAGGAGTTTAAGGAGGAATATAAGAAATGATAAACTATTTTATTAGGCGTCTTTTAATGGTGATACCAACTTTTATAGGAGTTACTTTTATTGTCTTTACAATTACAAGATTTGCTCCTGGAGGACCTGTTGAAATGGCGATTTTGAAATATAGGCAAATGCAATTTCAAAGTGAGGGGGGTAGCACTATTGGTAGTGGAGGGACAGCTATATCTGAGGAGATGGTAGAAAAACTGAAAAGAATTTATGGATTTGATAAACCTTTTTATATTTCATATTTATTATGGCTTTGGAAAGTGGTTCGTTTTGACCTGGGAGAATCTTATACCTATTCAAGACCTGTTTGGGATGTAATTAGAGAAAGATTCCCAATTTCTTTAAGGTTTGGGATTACAGGTTTTTTGCTTTCATATCTTGTTTGCATTCCGCTTGGGATATTAAAAGCAATTAAGCATAAGTCTTTCTTTGATTTTATAAGTTCCGCAATAGTTTTTATAGGATATGCAATTCCAGGATGGGTCGCAGGGATTGTGCTTCTTGTTCTATTTGGGGGAGGTTCTTTTTTAAACATATTCCCTTTAGGTGGAATACATTCTTTAGATTATGAAAATTTAACTTTAATAGGGAAAATTTGGGATAACATTCACCATATGATTTTACCTGTTTTTTGTTATACTCTTGGGTCTTTTGCAACTCTTACAATTTTGATGAAAAATTCTTTAATAGAAAATCTTGCTCAAGATTATGTGCGAACAGCTTTTGCAAAGGGTTTATCTGAAAGAACTGTTATTTTGAAACATGTTTTAAGAAATTCTTTAATTCCAATTGCAACAGGTCTTGGAGGAGTATTCTCTATAATTTTATCAGGTTCTTTCTTAATAGAGAAAGTTTTTAATATTCATGGTTTTGGGATGTTAGGGTATAATTCAATCTTAGATAGAGATTACCCTGTGATGCTTGGAATTTTGGTCTTTTCTTCAGTTCTTTATATGATTGGGAATATCTTTTCTGACTTTCTTTATTGTATAATAGATCCAAGGATAAGGCTGGACTAAATTTAGGAGAGATGCAAAAGGCTTTTATTTCACCCATCTTAGTGAAGAAAATAAAAAAATTTAAGAGTTTTAAGAGAGGTTATTATTCTCTTTTGATTATAGGAATTCTTTACTTTTTATCTTTCTTCTCCGAATTTTTGATAAACGAGAATGCAATTCTTATTAAGTTTGATAATAAAATATATTTTACCCCTTATAGTGATGTTTCTTTTAAAAAGGATATTTTTAAAAAAGAGATTGAGGCGAAAGAAGAATATCTACTTTGGATGAATAAAGAAGATACTCTTTCTCCGGAAAACAGAAAAGAGTTTATTTATTCAAGAGAAAAATATAAAAGATATGAGAAGATAAAAAGAAGCTTTGACAATCATCGAGAACTTAAAAGAATATTTGAAGAAGAAAAAAGAGGAGATTTTGTTGTTCTTGCTCCTTATCCTTATGGCCCTAATGAGAGCCTTTTGGGAGAACTTGGCAATAGAAATCCACCAACCCCCCCAGATAGAAAACATTTTCTTGGGACAGATGATAGGGGTAGGGATGTTCTTGCAAGGCTTGTCTATGGTTTTAGAATTTATATGAGTTTTTCTCTACTTCTAACCTTAGCAGAATATGGAATTGGGATTCTTTTTGGAGCTCTCTTGGGCTACTTTGGAGGAAAAGTCGATTTTCTTGGATTGCGTTTTATTGAAATATGGGCATCAATTCCCTTTCTATTCACTGTAATGGTTATTTCTTCAATAATGATACCAAATTTTGCAATTTTGATTATAGTTATTTCTCTTTTCGCTTGGATCTCAACAGCAAGATATATAAGGGCTGAATTCCTAAGGGAAAAGGCGAAGGATTATGTTCAGGCTGCTATAGCAATTGGAGTGAGTGATTGGAAAATAATTTTTTCTCACATTTTACCAAATTCTTTAACGCCAGTAATTTCTTTTTTGCCTTTTAGTATAATTTCTGGAATTTCTGTGCTTGCTTCTCTGGATTTTTTAGGATTTGGTTTGCCAGAGCCAACTCCAAGTTGGGGACAACTTTTATCTCAAGGTGTGGCGAATTTAAATTCCTGGTGGCTTACTCTTTCTCCAATGGTTGCGATGTTTTTGACTCTCTTGCTTATTGCGTTTATCGGCGAGGCTATTAGGGAAGCTCTTGATCCAAGAGTTTATACAAGAATGAGATAAAAAGCTATGAGTAAAGAGTTATTAAGAATTGAAAATCTAAATGTTCATTTTGAAATAAACGGTGCGAAAGCTAAAGCTGTGGACGGCTTAGATATTAGTATTTATGAAGGGGAGTTTTTAGGATTGGTTGGAGAATCTGGTTCTGGTAAATCTGTCACAGCGTTATCTATCTTGAGGTTAATTCCGGATCCTCCAGGAAAAATTTGTGGGAGGATAATTTTTAAGGAGAGGAATTTGTTAGAACTTAGTTGGGAAGAGATGAGAAAAATCCGAGGGAACAAGATTTCTATGATTTTTCAGGAGCCTATGACCTCTCTAAATCCTCTTTTTACAGTAGGTTATCAGATAATGGAGCCTTTGATTGTCCATAAGAATATGAATAAGAAAGAAGCTAAGGAGGTTGCTATTTCTTTACTAAGGAAGGTTGGAATTCCTTCTCCGGAACTTAGAATAAATGAATATCCTCATAGACTTTCTGGAGGGATGAGACAGAGAGTTATGATAGCGATTGCTCTTAGTTGTGAGCCTGAGTTCTTGATAGCTGATGAACCTACCACAGCCCTTGATGTAACAGTTCAAGCTCAAATTCTTAGGCTTATTTCCGAGATAAAAAATAAGAAGAAAGAATCTGCAATTCTCCTAATAACCCATGATTTGGGCGTTGTTGCAGAGACCTGCGTTAGGGTAGCAGTTATTTATTGCGGGAAGATTCAAGAAATAGCAAGGACAATTACTCTTTTTGAAAACCCTTTGCATCCTTATACAAAGGGTTTATTGGAATCTCTTCCAAGATTGGAAGAAAGGAAAAATAGATTAAAAGTAATACCTGGAAATGTTCCAAATATTATAGAGATACCCCCTGGTTGTCCTTTTCATCCTCGCTGTAAATACAAGATGCCTATTTGTGAGAGAGTTGTTCCAGAATTAATTAAAGTGGAGAAAGAGCACTCTGTTCGTTGCCATTTGTATGAAAGAAGGAGAATTGATTGATGGACTTTAAGAAAAAGTGGTTAAATAATATGGAAAGAAAAGGAAAATTGATTAGGATTAATGATAATAAAAAAGAGATTTTGCTTGAGGTAAGAGATTTGAAAACATATTTTCCTATTTTTGGAGGAGTTTTTAGAAGGGTTGTGGGTTTTGTTAAAGCTGTAGATGGAGTTAGTTTTACATTGAAAAGAGGGAAAGTTTTTGGTCTTGTCGGAGAAACAGGTTGCGGAAAGTCTACAATTGGAAAAACAATAGTTAGACTCGTGCATCCAAAAGAAGGAGATATTTTTTACTATGATGAGGAGGAGTTAGAAGATGGGAGAAAACAAAGAGTAAAAATTGATCTTCCGAAGTTAAACAGAAAAGAATTAAGATATTATCGCCAAAAAATTCAAATGATTTTTCAAGACCCATTTTCTTCTCTCAATCCAAGGTTTACTGTGGAAGAAATAATAGAAGAACCTCTTATTGTGATGTTTGGGAAAAGAAAAGAGAACAAAGAGATTGTAAAGAAATTAATAAGAAAAGTGGGATTAAGCGAAGATTGTCTTTATAGATATCCTCATGAATTTTCAGGAGGGCAAAGACAAAGGATAGGAATTGCAAGAGCTCTTTCTACAAATCCTGAGTTAATTATTGCTGATGAGCCTGTTTCTTCTCTTGATGTTTCTATTCGGGCACAGGTAATAAATTTAATGCAAGATTTGCAGAAAGAGTTTCGGATAACATATATTTTTATCTCTCATGATCTATCTTTAGTTAAGCATATAGCTCATGAGATAGGAATAATGTATCTTGGTAAATTGATGGAAGTTGGTTCTTCAGAAGAGATTTATAAAAATCCCCTTCACCCTTACTCGAAAGTTTTACTTTCAGCAGTTCCCGAACCTAATCCTAAAAAGAAGAAAGAGAAGATTGATTTAAAGGGAGAGGTCCCTTCTCTTCTTGAGAAACCCTCTGGATGCTATTTTAATCCGAGATGCCCTATTGCAAGAAAGATTTGTGAAGGAGATGAGGAGCCTCCTTTCTTTGAGGTGAAAAAAGGGCATTTTGTAAAGTGTTTTTTCCCTGGAGAGTTTTAATTTAATAGTTCTATTACAAGAGTAGACCAGCTAAAATTCTTCATTGCTTTTCCAGGATGTCCATCTAAAGGGTCGTAAAATTCGCAAAAATCAAATTTTTTTATAAGTTCAATTGTTTTTTTTGAGATCTCTAGGGATAGCTTTTTATATCCGTGTTTCTGTAGTCCTTTTATAATAAACCAGTTTGTGTTAATCCATGTTGTCCCTCTCCATAGGAACCGAGTATCAGTTAAAGGGCCAAAAGATGGTTCGTCTCTTGCAACGGAGGGGATTGGGTATTTACTCCAGAATTCTTTTTCGCTTTTTAAATGTTGTATTAAATGATTGATGTGATTTTTGGGAATTGGGAGTGTTAGAGGAAAGAGAGAAGAAATGGTTTTAACTTTCATTGGGAATTCTTTCCCTTCTTTATGAAATAAGCTAAAATAGAGCTTTTCTTTTTTATCCCAAAATTTTTCTATAATGGATTTCTTTACGAGAGAGCTCCATTCTTTTAGTTCTTTTTCTTTACTTTTATTGAAAAGACTATACAATTCGCAAAGAGCGAATAAACCAAGGCAATAAATTGTGTTGAAAGAGACATCCTCAACATCAAAAAGTGAAATTTTGAAGATTTTTTCAAGATCCCAATTCCATTTTTTGTAGTTTTTTAGTAATTCTTTAATTTTTTTTCTTGTTATTATAGGATTATGAATATAATTTCCGAAGACAACATCATACTGAGGGGAAAGGTCCATCCCTGATTCCATAGGAGTTATTATTGAGACAAGAGCATCTTTATCAGGATCTCTTTTATCCCTTAGATAGGAGTAATATTTTTCGACTTTCTCTATATTTCTTTTAACAAAAGAAATGTCTTTTGTATTTTTATAGATCTCAAGAAGAGAAATTCCAATCACAGGAGGTTGAATTTCGGCAGAAAAGAAGATGGTTTCTTTCCTGTTTACTTCTTCTAGCCACCATCTTTTTAAATGGTCTTTAAATCTTAATTTCCAGAAAATAATATGAGGCAAGAAACCATCTTCTTTTTGAACAGAGAGTAAGGTTTCAAATTCTTTCTTTGCCAATTCTGGTTCTAACTTTGAAGTGACTATTGTATGAAAACAGGAGTCCCAAAACCATTGGTGGAAGTGGATTTTGTCTGGAGAGATGTAAAAGTACTCTCTATTTAGATTCTTGCTGTAACCTTTATTTATGTTATTTTTGAGAAGAAAAAGGGCTTTTCCCTTTAATTTTTCCATTTTTATAAAAATAAGATAAAATTTTTTAAATACAAGTTCAAAATACCCCTTGCAAATTTTTGAGAAAAGCACATCTTCTTTATTGAAAATGGAAAAAAGGATTCATCCACTTCTTGATGAAAGGCTTCAGGAGAAAGCAAAGGCATACGAAAAAGAGAGGAGAAAAATCTCTTTATGGGGGAGTATAATTTCTTCTTTCTTTAATTTGTTTTTTTATTTCTCAGGTTTATCTGGGAAAATTGCTCATTCAAAGGTATTTTCTTCTGTTTTCATCTTATTTGTTATTTACCTTCTTATTTATGGAATAACTCAAGATTTAATAACATTTCCTCTTTCCTATATTTCAGGATTTATTATTGAAAAGAAATTTGGTTTTTTGAAACAGAGTAAAAAGGAATGGTTAAAGGATCACCTGAAAAGTTTTTTGATTTCTCTAATTTTTAGTATTCTTATCTTTGGTGCACTTCTTATTATCTTTGAAAAGTTTGAGTCACTTTGGTGGTTAGTGGCTTCCAGCTTTATGCTCCTTTTTTCTATTGCTGTTTCGATCGTCTTTCCTATTTGGATTATGCCTATTTTCCATAAATATGAGCTTATAGAAGATGAAGAATTAAAAAAATCTCTAAAAGAAATTCTTGAAAAAGGTGGGTTAAAATTTAGAGGTTTTTTTAAAGAAGATACGAGTAGAAAAACGACAAAAGAGAATGCAATGCTCGCAGGATTAGGGAAGACAAAGAGGGTTATTTTAACAGACAATTTAATTAATAATATGAAGATAGATGAAATAAAAGCGGTTCTTGCCCATGAGGTGGGTCATTATAAAAGAGCCCATATTCCAAAGATAATCTTTACAGGTCTTTTCTTTAATCTATTCTCTTTTTATATTTTACATTTAACTTTTAGTTATTTTTTTCCTACTTTCTTAAAAGGCTTTAGAGATAATATTGCATTACTTCCTATGTTTTTGTTGTTTCTTAGTCTTATAGATCTTGTTTTCTTAAAAATCCTTCAAAATTTTCTTTTGCGTCTTTTTGAGATCCAAGCAGATAAGGAAGCTCTTAATCTTACTGAGGATCCAGAAGCATTTAAAAGAGCAATGGCCGGACTTGCTAACAGGAATCTTTCCAACGCGTACCCAGGTTTTTTGGTTAAGTTAATTTATTACACTCATCCTCCAATAGGAGAAAGATTGGAAATGGCTGAGGAATTCCAAAAAGGGAGGTAAAATGAAGATAATGAAGATAGTTTTAATTTTGTTTGGCTCTATTGTTTTATTGGCTGGTGTGGTTTTTGGGATTTATTTATTATGCAATATTCAAGATGTTGCCAAACCTTTTGAGTTAGGAAGCCAAGAAGCAGAAACAAAGATTCTTATTGCTTCTCAAGGAAGTGAATATAAGAATCTCTTGGTGGATACTCTTACTACAAGGCTTAGAAATAAGAATTTTTATGTTAAAGTGATAGATATTTCTTCTTTAAAAGAGATACATCAAGAGGAATGGGATTTTGAGATTTTGATTCATACGACAGAGGCTTGGAGAGTTCCTGAACCAGTTAGAGAATTTCTTGGTAGAGTGAAAAATCCTAATGAGGTAATTCTTGTGATTACATCTGGAGTTGGTTCATGGAAGCCGGAAGGATTTAATGTAGAAATGATCACTTCTGCCTCGAAAACTTTTGATATTCCAGAAATTTCAAATAAAATTATGGATCGGATTAATTCTCTTTTGAACAAATAAGTTTTATCTTGACTTTTTGTATTTTTCTTTATACTATTTAAAAAGGAGGAAGAAGATGTTTGGACCAATTGGATGGCCTGAAATAATTCTCATTTTACTCATAGCGCTTCTTTTATTTGGAGCAAAGAGACTACCAGAAATAGGTAAGTCTATGGGCAAAGCAATAAGAGAATTTAAAAAATCTTTAAGAGAAACTTCTAATGAACTGGACGAAGAGGAAGGGAACGAAGCTTCCGAAGAAAAAGATAAGTAGGTTTTCGCTTAATGATATGTGATTCTCATTGCCATCTCCAGGATAAGAGATTTAGAGGTGAAATAGAAAAACTCATCCAGGAGGCAAAAAAAGTAGGAGTAGAGAAAATAATCATTCCTGGTTGGGATTTACTTTCAAGTAAAGAGGCAGTTGAACTTGCTTGGAAATTTGAAAATGTTTATGCAGCTTGTGGAGTGCATCCTCACGATGCAAAATTTTATGACGATGTTGTTGAAGAAGAAATAAGGAAACTTGTAAAAAACAAGAAAGTTGTTGCAATTGGAGAGATTGGGCTTGATTATTACAGGAACATTTCACCAAAAGAGATTCAAATAGATGTTTTTAAAAGGCAACTTAAAATTGCAGAGGAGAATAACCTTCCTGTAATTATTCATACAAGAGATTCAATTGAAGATGTGATTAAAATAGTTAAAGAATTTTCTTGTAAAGGAGTATTTCATGCTTTTAACGGTTCAGAGGATGTAGCTGAGAGGGTTATTGAGATGAGTTTTTATCTCGGTGTGGGAGGTGTTATTACATATCCGAATGCTAAAATTGCTAAGGTCTTGAAAGAAATTTCTCTTGATAATGTTCTGGTAGAAACAGATGCTCCTTATCTTACTCCGCATCCAAAAAGAGGGAAAAGAAATGAACCTGCTTACACAATTTATGTGGTAAAAAAAATCACAGAGATAAAGAATAAAAGTTTTGAGGAAGTTTCAAATAGAATATATGATAATACAGTAAATTTGTTTGGAATAAATAATTCCACTAAAGGGGGCTCTAATGGAAAAGATTAAAGTTCCTATTTCTAAGGCAAATAGATTAATAAATTCGGGGAATTTAATACTTGTTACATCCAGTTATAAAGGTAAATCCAATATTATTACAGTTGCTTGGCATATGCCAGTTTCTATTAAACCACCTATAATTGGTGTTTCTATTGGAACGTCTAGGTATTCTGCAGAATTAATAAAAAAAGGAAAAGAATTTATAGTAAATATTCCCACTTGGAATCTATTAGATAAAGTCTTATATTGTGGAACCCATTCTGGTAGAGATGTTGACAAATTTGAGAAGGCGAAGCTTACACAACAGAAACCTTTAAGATTATCAAATACACCGAAAATTGGAGAATGTATTGGTGCTATTGAGTGCACCTTAATAGATTATAAGGAGCTTGGAGATCATATTGTATTTTTTGGCGAAGTTCTATATGTAGAAGCTGTGAAGGTTCTATTCAAGAATGAGATATGGGATCCTTTGAAAGCGGAACTTATTTATCATCTTGGTGGTGATGTTTTTATGTGTTCTACTGGGAGGGTTGACAAGGGAGAAATAAAAAATTAAAATTTAAATCAAATGAAAGGTGAATTAAGCGAAAGAGAGGGATTAACTTTAATAGTTCACGAGATAAAGAATTCTCTTTCTGGACTTAAAATGGGGCTTGGGATGCTTTCCGAATCAAAGGATAAAGAGGTTAAAGAAATTAGCGAGGCACTTTTAGAAGAATTAGAATATCTTCGAGATATTACATTAGATTTTCTTAGCTTAAGTGGACAATTTGACCTAAAACTTGAAGAGGTTGATATTGAGAAGTTAGCAAGAGAAAGCGCAAGAATAGTAATAGGAAATAATAATCATGTTTTTTTTAATTTTAGTGAGGATTTTCCTCAGGTTCTTTGTGATAAGAATCTTATTAAATCTGTTTTGATAAATCTTATAAATAATGCCTATGAAGAAGTAGGAGAAGAAGGAAAAATTGAAGTAGGAGGAAGGAAGAAGGAAGGGAATATGGTTGAGTTTTGGGTAAAAGATAATGGGAAGGGAATTAAAGGAGATGTAAACTCAATTTTTAAGAAGTTTAAATCAAGGAAAAAGGGAGGAATTGGGATAGGTTTGTATTTGGTGAGAAAGATAGTTTATGAGCATTTTGGAAAGATTAACGTGGAAAGTATTTATGGAAAAGGGACGAAGTTCATTATAGAAATGCCCAGAGATTTTCACTTTGTTGATAGACGTTCAGGTAAAGAGAGGCGTCAAATTAAAGGTAGAAGGAAGGAGGATGGATGATTTTAGTTGTGGAGGATAATAAAGCATTACGAATGATTTTGAAAAAGGCACTCCAGAGGGCTGGTTATGAGGTCAGAGTTGCTGAGAATGGAGAGGAGGGATTAAAAGTGTTGAATGAAGAGACTCCCGAATTGATAATTTCAGATGTGGTGATGCCTGAGATGGATGGATTTGAGTTTATAAAAAAAGTGAGAGAAAAATTTCCAATTATCCCGTTTATCTTCTTAACAGTAAAGTCAGAGATTGATGAATATTCAAAGGGATATGAACTTGGAGCAACAGATTATATAACCAAGCCTTTTAATGGTGCTCTTTTGGTAAAGAAAGTAAAAAAGAGACTTGAGGCGAGTAGATTGATGAAGGAGATTGTTGATAGGAAAAGGAGTGAGGTTGAAATTGATAAAATTTTTATTGTGGAGTTCATTAATACCTTAAAAGAACAGAAAGTTGATTGCAGACTTTTAATTAGTTCGCCTTTTGGTGATGGTATTGTTGAGATTAAAGGAGGAAAGATAAAAAAGAGTAAGATTGCTGATTTGGAGGGAGAAAAAGCACTTTCTAAAATAGCTTCCTTAAATAAAGGTGAAATAAAAATTGAGTTTTAATTAACAATTTTGTTGAAGAGGAGTCTATTTTCCAATATGATTAGAATAGATAAAGTAAAAAAACGTTCAATTGCAGATAAAATAGGATTGAAAAAAGGGATGCATCTAATTTCTATAGATGATAAAGAAATAAATGACCCTCTTGATTTAAAATTTTTTGAAATTGGGGAATCAATAAGAATTAAAATCTTAGACAAAAAGGAAACTCATATTTATGATATTAAAAAGGGGGAGGAGGAACCCATAGGTATTGAATCTAAGGAATTTGAGATAAGGTTATGTGAAAATAATTGTATTTTTTGTTTTGTTGACCAAAATCCCCCTCTTGCAAGAGAATCTTTGCTCATAAAAGACGATGATTATAGGATGTCTTTCCTTTATGGTAATTACCTCTCTCTTACAAATTTCAAAGAAGAGGATTTCAAAAGAATAATAGAAATGAAGCTTAGCCCTCTTTATATCTCAGTTCATACAACCAATCCAAGAAAAAGGATTGAAATGATGAGAAATAAAAAAGCAGGGGAGATAATGGCACAGCTAAAAAGGCTTTGTGATGGTGGAATAAAACTTCATACTCAGATTGTTCTTCTCCCTGGGGTAAATGATGGAGAAATCTTGAATGAAACCTTAGAGGATCTTTTATCTTTAGATTTGTTAGAATCTATAGGTATTGTTCCTGTAGGGTTGACAAGCTTTCGCAGTAATCTTCCGGAGATTAAAAATCCTACTCCGAAATGGATGGAGGGAGTTATAAGATTAGTGGAGCCTTATCAAGAAGAATTAGTAAGGAAAAAGAAAAAAAGGATTATATATTTAGCAGATGAGTTTTATATAAAAACGAATAATCCTATACCTCCTCTTTCCTTTTATGATGATTTTCCTCAATTGGAAAATGGAATCGGGTTAACAAGAAAATTTTTGGATGGTTTAGAGTTATTAGATGTTCCTCTTTTTGATGGGGAAGTTTTACTTGTTACAGGGATTCTTGCTTATGAGAGTGTTCAAAAACTTGAGTTTAGATTTAAGGAAGCTGGGGTGAAGGCAGAGGTAGTTTCTTTTAAAAATAGATATTTTGGAGAGACTGTGGAGGTAGCTCCTTTACTTGGAGGATGGGACCTCCTTGGACTTCTTTATAACTATCAAGCTGAATTTGTAATTTTACCACCAGATATAGTGAATGATGAAGGATTATTTATAGATGGGTGTTCTCTTTCAATTTTAGAGAATAATCTCAAAAAGAAAATAATTGTAGCTCCTTATGATGTTGTGCAACTTGGAAATTTGAGATGAATACTATCGCTATTATTGGAAAACCAAATGTTGGCAAGTCTACCCTTTTTAATCGTCTTTTAAATGAGAAACGTTCAATAGTGGATGAACAGCCTGGTGTTACTAGAGATAGAGTTTATGGAGTGGTAGAAAAAGAGGGGAAACCTTTAATTTTAATTGATACAGGAGGTCTTCAGTTTTCTTCTGATCCTCTTGAGGCTCAAGTGAGAGAGCAAGTGAATTTTGCTTTGGAAGAGGCAGATATCATTCTTTTATTAGTGGATGCAAAAGAAGGAATTTCATTCCTTGATAGAGAAATTGCAGGTTATGTGAGAAAATTTCCTGGTAAGAAGGCTCTTGTTGTTAACAAAATAGATAAAGGGGAAGGGCTTAATGTGATTCCCGAATTTGGAGAGTTGGTTCTTGATGAAACTTTTAGGATTTCTGCTTTAAATGGTAAAGGAGTTGATGAGCTTTTAAGATGGGTTCTTTTGAATTGTGAGGAAGGAGAGGTAATTCGGGGGACAACAATAGGTATTATAGGAAAACCGAACACGGGAAAGTCAACTTATGTAAACGCGATAATGGGATACCAGAAGGTGATTACAGCTGAAGAGCCAGGAACAACGAGAGATAGTATAAATTCTTACTTGGAATATAAAGGTAGACCCATAGTTCTTGTAGATACCGCTGGATTAAAGAAAAAGTCAAAGTTGAAAGGGATAGAATATTATTCTTTTCTTAGAGCTATTAGGGCAATAGAAGAATCTGATGTTGTCCTTATTCTGATAGATTCTACTTCTAAAGTTTCAAAACAGGATAAAAATATAATAAAGTGGGCTATTGAGAGAGAGAGACCCATTGTGATCCTTCTTTCCAAATTTGATCTTGTCCCAATGGAGAAAAGAAAAGAAGTTATTCTTTATTATGAAAAGGAGCTTTCAGTATTTAATTGGATTCCAAAAGTTTGTATTTCTTCTATAACAATGGAAGGAGTGGATAAGTCTTTATCATTGGCCCTTTCTATTACTGATAAGCTAAAAAAGAAACATCCGGAACTAAAGAGGGTTATCGAAGAAGCCATTAGTTATTATCCTCCACCAAATATTTTTAAGAAAATTAAGTTATATTCTGTGAAAGAGAAGGGTGGGAATATTGTTTTGGAAACGAATTATAAGGGTGATTTTGATGATCAATACAAAAAGTATCTTATAAATAGAATAAGAAAAGAAATTGACTTTGAAGGAATACCAATTTCAATAAAACTTAAAAGGAGGTAATATGTGGAAAATTTTTGCTTTTTTTTCTTCTTATTTTCTTGGAAGTATTCCTTTTGGTTATATTGTGGGAAGGGTTAAGGGGTATGATTTAAGGAAAGTTGGTAGTGGAAACATAGGTTCTACCAATGTTTTTAGAGTTGTAGGAAAAAAAGAAGGGATTTTTGTTTTTGTTCTTGATTTTTTAAAAGGTTTTATACCTGTGGTTTATTTTTCAAATATTTCTATTTTTTTAGGTCTTCTTGCCCTTCTCGGTTCAATTCTTGGCCATATGACCACACCTTTTCTTCGTTTTAAAGGAGGAAAAGGAGTTGCTACAGGATTTGGCGGTGTTGTTGCTCTTATGCCTATTCCTGCTCTTTTGGCTTTTGGAGTTTGGATTTTGCTTCTTGTTTTCTCAAGGAGAGTTTCTGTTGGTTCTCTTGGTTCTGCATTTTGCTTTCCATTTTTTTATTTCTTTTTTGCAAGCCCTTTCCATCTTTCTCTTTTTTTTGTCTCTATTTTTATTACCATCTTGGTTTTTTTTACACACAGGGAGAACATTTTAAGGCTTATTAAAGGTAAAGAGAAGCCAATTTTTTAAAAACAAAATTTTCTTAATTAATCTCTTTTTTCGACAAAAAGAGTGAGAATAAAACAGAGTAGAGCAAAAACCAGAAATAAAAAAGAGCCATTTGTAAGATTGCTTATTCCAAAGATGGATTTGATTTCTTCGTCTTTGAGAGTTTCAATTTTGGATTCAGAAGGATGGGTGTTTACCGCTATTAATCCTTTTGTCATGAAACCATCGCTCAACTTATAAATTCCACATATTTTTGTTTCTTTAAAAATGTAAATGTTCTCACTTTTTTGAAGCATTCTATATCTTTTCCCGTCAGGAGTTACAATTTCCAGGGGGAAGGAGCTTTTTATTAAAATTGGTTCATCCAAAAAGATATTTTTATAAAAAACTTCATCAGAAAGTGAACCAATTAGGTTAAAAAGAAAAGGAATAAATACTGGATGTAACGATAGGTCATTTTCCTCTAAAGAAAAAGGAAGAATTAAATGATTTTTTAACTTGGTTATGAAGGGATCTCCGTTTTTGAAATAAAATAAAGGTTCCCCAGCTTTAATGAAACAATTATATTTAATTGGAATTTCATCTAAAAATTTTATTTTTGGAATTTCTCCAAAAGGAGTTTCTGCGATAGTTGAGATTCTCCAGGGAATTTTATTAGAGATTACAGTGTTTTTTTCTCCACTTAAGGAAATAATTCCAGGAGTTGGATTAAGAAGTAAAGAAGATAAATCTTCTTCTGAATAAGAAGAAGCAATAAAAAAGTCTTCTTTTATTTCCGAAGTTTTTTTTATCCATTTCGTTTCAAAATAGGGGAAAGAAAGAGCTGCTATTAGTCTTTCAGGATAGTTAAGAGAAACAATAGAAATTTTCTTTTTACTTTGTGTTCTTAGAGCAAGATAATACTTATTGTCAAATTTCAGTCCTTCTTCGTCTTCTATTTCAAGAACTAATTCGTGGAGACCTCTTTTTGTGGAGAAAGTTAATAGGAATTCGTTTTCTCCCCTTTTTAAAAATTTATGTTCTTCTTTTATTAACTTTCCATCCAATTTTAATAAAACTTTTGTTTTCCTTTCATCTTTATATTCGTTAAGTATTTTAAAGAATATAGGGGTTTCTTCCTCTTCAAAACTTGCCCCAGTCTTGGCTTCTATTATTCCAAGATTTCCTTCTGGTAAAGGAATCTTTTTTATTTTTATTCCTGGATATTTAGTTCTTTCTTGTAATATTTTTGTAAATCCATTTCTCTGAGCATCAGTTATTAAAACACCAAATGGGTATTTTTTAAAGTATTCTTGAAAAAGAGGAATCCCTAAATTTGTAGGAATAATTATTGAATTTTTCTTCGGTGAAGTGAACCTTTCCATAGAAGGTGATTTATCTATGAGAAATATTTCTCCTGGACCAAAAATAGAAAAAGGTATCTTAACTCCTCCTGCAGATAAGATAATAAATACGAGGATAATTATCCGTAGAAAAAGTAAAAGAAGATTTTTTAATTGAATCCACCTAATAAGTTTTACCTCACTTTTTATAATAAAGAGTAAAGTTGGAAAATCTATTCTCTTTAATTTTTTTCTCCCTAAAAGGTGAATTATTATTGGGATTGCTATTATAGGGAGTAGAATAAGAAAATTAGGGAAAATCATAGTAATCTCTTCCTTTTCTTGAGATATGTAACAAGAGCATAATCATAAGGAGTGTCAGTTGTAATCTGAGAATAATCAATTTTTTTGGGCGCAAAGCCTGATTTGTAAGCTTCAAGGAATTTTTTAAATCTGTCTTTATACATCAAGTTTATGCTTTTGGGATCAGTGGATAAAGTTTTAAGATCCTCCATATCCCTAAAGATGGCTTCTTTTCTAAATGGGAACTCCAATTCTTTTCTGTCAAGAATATGGAAAATAATAATTTCGTGTTTTTTCGCTCTCATTATATTGATAGTTTTTGTTACGTTTGAAGGAGTTTCTAAAAGGTCAGAAAATATAATGAAGAGAGCTCTTTTTTTTACCAAAGATAAAAGCTCAAAAATTACATCACAAAGAGAAGTTTTCCCAGAAGGTTCGTTTCTACTTAAAGAAGAGAGTAAATGTGTAAGATGATTCATCTGGCTTCTTGGAGGAATAAAAGATTCTATTTTTGCACTAAATAAGACAAGACCAACGGAGTCGTTTTGTCGAAGCAAAAGATAAGCAAGAGAAGCGGCAAGAGTTCTTGTATATTGAAATTTGGAAATCTCTTCCCCGAAATTCATTGAGTTGCTCTTATCTACTAAGAGAAAGGCAGATAGGTTTGTTTCTGCTTCATATTTCTTCAGAAAAAATCTTTCTGTTCTTCCATATAATTTCCAATCAATTTTGTTTATAGGATCTCCCTTGTAATAGGGTCTATGTTCTTTAAATTCTAAGGAAAAACCGTGGTATGGGCTTTCATGTAAACCAGAAAGAAATCCTTTTACAATTATTTTTGCTCTTAAGTCAAGAGCTTTTATTTTTTCTAAGATTTCAGGTCTTAAAAGTTCCAAAGATTTTTAAGAATTATTCGGTAAGGACAAAGACTCTGACTTTTTCTCCTTCCTTTATAGTAAGAGGTTTTCCTTCCGAATCAAAACCTATTATTCCGTATCCTAGAGGAAGAGAATCGGTTTGAACCGGAGGGAAATAGAAGCCAATTCCTATGCCACCAGGTTTACCTCTTTGTTCTGCATGAAAGCTATTTGTATCTACTTCTTCTATTTGAGATATGGAAATATAAGTAAATTTATTAAAATCAGATAAACTCAAATTTTGATTCGTATAGGGATTTGTTGGGATCCCAAATGTTTTCATATTTTCATAAATATCTTCTATTCTTGAAGGTATAACCCCGCTATGGAAAGCTCTATATCTTTCAATGGCTGCCTTTACTACGAACATATTTGACTGTAGTTTCCTCTTTTTTGTTGTTATTTTTGCGTTTTGATACTGCGGTTCAATTAAGATATATAGTAAAACAAAAAAAGAGACAATAATTAAAATATCCAGAATTCTTAGTATAGTTCTATTCATTTAATCCAGCCTCCTTTTCCCTTAAGAATAATTAATAAATTAATTATGTCAAGAGGGATAAGATAATTTAAGTTATCCTCCATATTCTAAACGAGTCGCAAGAATTTCTGGCAGTCCAGCTTCTCTAATTTTTCTTTGAGCTTCTTTTATGTTATATTCGACTCTAATCCTTTTGATATTTCTTTCTTTTGAATTGTAAATTATAAAGGAAGCTCTTGGATCTCTGTCTCTTGGTTGCCCTACACTTCCAGGATTTATAATATATTTATTGTTTGGTGATAAGTATAAATCTGGAGAATTCAGCATTTTTACTTTTATCCCATCATCCTCGAAAATTATTGGAACATGAGTATGTCCTACAAAAAGAGTGTTTTTTTCCATAATTTGAAAGTCTTTATATGTATCAACTGGATCAAAAAGATATCTCCATGCTTCTGGACGGTGGAGGGAAGAATGCACAAAAATTGTATCATCTTCTTCATATTTAAATGGAAGATTTCCAAGAAAAATTAATTCTTCTTCGTTTAAAACTTCCCTACTCCATAGAACTGCTTCCTTTGCATAGGGATTAAAATCTTCTATTAGAGTTTTCCCACAAACTGCAAAATCATGATTGCCAGCGAGGATAATTTGGGAAATCTTTTTTACAACTTTTATGCATTCTCTCGGATTTGCTCCATAACCCACGATGTCTCCAAGGCAAATTACCTTTTCAACTCTATGAGATTCAAGGTATTTTTGGACAGAGAGAAGAGCTTCTAAGTTTCCGTGGATATCAGAAATTATGCCATATATCATTTTTATAAAAGATTTTTCTTTCTTGCTATAGAATCCAAAATTCCATTTACAAATATTCCGGATTTCTCTGTTGAGTATTCTTTCGCAATTTCAATTGCTTCATTTATAACGACCTTGGGTGGAACATCAGGTAAATAGAGAAGTTCCAAAACTGCAATTCCAAGAATTGTTCTATCAATTGCACATAGACGATCCCATTCCCAGTTTTCAAGCACAGATTTTATTAATGTATCTGCTTCATCTAAATGTTCCTCTGCAAGTTTTAGTAATGTCTTTGCAAAATTTACAGCTTCTTCACTGTATTTTTCGTTGTTTAAGCTGAGAACTTTCTCGAGATTATCAGATGAGAATTTAAGATCTATTCTTGCAGGATAAAGAGCTTGGACAGCAAGGATTCTTCCAAGTCTTCTACTTCCCGGTTTCATTTTTTAATGTTTTTATAAAGATCTATCATTTCAAGAGTTGAAAGAGCTGCATCCCATCCTTTATTTCCACTTTTTAGCCCAGCTCTACTTAAAGCTTGTTCTTCAGTATCGGCAGTTATAACACCATACCCAATAGGCTTTTGTATTTCCAGAGCCAATTTTGCAATCCCTTTTGTTGTTTCATTTGCCAAGAAATCAAAGTGTGGGGTTTCTCCTCTAATTAAAGCTCCAAGAACAATAAAACCATCATATTTTTCTATCTTTGTAAGTTTAGAAAGAAACATTGGGAGCTCAAAAGAACCTGGGACCCAGTAAATGTCAATATCTTCTTCTTTAACCTCATGTCTAATAAGGCAATCAAGAGCTCCTTCTTTTAAAAGATTTGTCACTCTTGAATTGAACCTTGAGATCACAATTGCTATTTTTACTCCTTTTCCTTTTATTAATCCTTTATACTCCATTTCTCCTCCTTTATACATTCTTAAGAGTGTGACCAAGTTTTTGTTTCTTTGTTTTTAGATATTTAATGTTTTCTTCGGTTGGTTCGACTTCTAACGGGATTCTTTCTACCACTTTAAGCCCATATCCTTCAAGACCTACTATTTTTCTTGGGTTGTTTGTCAAGAGTCTAATAGATGAAAGCCCAAGATCTTTAAGAATTTGAGCTCCTATCCCATAATCCCGGAGGTCTGTTTTAAATCCTAACTCTATGTTTGCTTCTACTGTGTCGTAGCCTTCATCTTGAAGTTTATAAGCTTTTAATTTATTAAGTAATCCGATGCCTCTTCCTTCCTGTCTCATATACAAAAAAACACCTCTTTCTTCTTTTCCGATTATTTTGAGGGCATTTACTAGTTGTCCTCCACAGTCACAACGTAAAGAACGCAAAGTATCACCAGTTAAACATTCTGAGTGAACACGAACAACAACATTCTTTTTCCCTGCAACATCACCTTTTACGAGGGCTAGATGAACCTTGTCATCTATTTTGGTTGTATAGGGTATTAATTTAAATCTTCCATAAAGAGTTGGGAAATCAACTTCTAACTCTCTTATAACAAGTTTTTCTCTCTTTTGTCTATACTCTATAACACTCTTTACCGTTGTTATTTTAAGATCGTGTTTTTTTGCAATTTCTAAAAGCCTTGGAAGTCTTGCCATTTCTCCATTTTCGTCCATTATTTCACATATTACAGCGGAAGGATAAAATCCCGCAATTTTTGCAATATCAGCTCCTGCTTCAGTATGTCCTGCTCTTCTTAAAGAGCCTCCTTCCCTCGCCATTATTGGAAAGACATGCCCTGGTCTTGATAGATCCGAAGGTTTTGTTTTAGGATCTATTAGTTTCTTAATTGTAAGGGCTCTATCAAAGGCACTTATTCCAGTGGTTGTTCCTTCTTTAGCATCCACGGATATTGCAAAAGCAGTTCCATGACGAGCTGTTATATTAGTTGTCATTAAAGGAAGTTCAAGTTCTAATAATCTTTTCTCAGGTAAAGAAACACAAATTAGCCCCCTTCCTTCTTTTGCCATAAAGTTTATTATCTCTGGCGTTACTTTTTCGGAAGCTACAACAAAATCTCCTTCATTTTCTCTATCTTCGTCGTCAACAAGAATTATGGGCTTACCTTTTTTTACATCGTCAAGTATTTCTTCTATTGAACTTAACTTTTTCATTTTTTCTCCATTATTTTACTTAAATAACGCGCTATTGGGTCAATTTCAATATTGAGATAATCTCCAATTCTTTTATACTGGAAGTTTGTTTTTTGTAAAGTATGGGGGATAATAACAACTTCAAAAGTTTCTTTTTCAACTTTTGAAACCGTAAGGGATACTCCATC
Source organism: candidate division WOR-3 bacterium (assembly GCA_039804165.1). Classification (NCBI taxonomy): domain Bacteria; kingdom Pseudomonadati; phylum Caldifarciminota; species Caldifarciminota bacterium. Next base: position 43,335 of record JBDRZZ010000009.1, on the reverse strand, counting down.
AAGTGCAATACTTCCCTTTTCTGCTATAAAAGGGGAGAGTTCTTTGGGATATTCAATTGTGAAGATATAGGATGAAGGTTTTTTCCTTATATTAATAATTTTTCCAACACCATCAATATGTCCATAAACAAGATGTCCATGGAATAAATCTTCCATTTTCATAGAAGGTTCTATGTTTACCCATTCTCCCGAAGAAAGTCTTGAGATATTACTTCGGGAGATCGTTTCTTCTGTAGCCTGAAAGATTGATGTTTTCCCTATTATTTTTGAAATACTAAGGCAAACTCCGTTAATTGCGACACTATCTCCAATTGCAGCTGGAAATGGTAATTTTAAATAAAGAGATATAAATCCGTTTTCTTTTTCTATTCTATCAAGCTTTATTAGATTTTTGATTAGACCCGTAAACATTATTCTGACTCCAAAAGAATATCTCTTCCAATTTTTTTTGTATTTAAATCCAAGAAGATTCTCTTTTTTACGCTTTTGACGAAAGGGATTCCTTCCCCTATAAGAGAAGGAGAGTAGAAAAGAAGGTATTTGTCCACCACTCCAGAATTAATGAAGTGAGTGAAGGTTTCGCTTCCTCCTTCCACCATAATAGAAGTTATTTTTTCTTCTCCAGCTTTCTTAAGAATTTCTCTTATATCTATTACTCCCCTTTTTTCTTTAAAGACCCATACTTTAGCTTCAGGATATTTTTGTTTTGCTTCTTTAATTGTTGTGACAATTATTACTTTTCCTCCAATTTTAAAAATTTTTGCATTTTTGGGGCATTTTAGATATGGATCTATTATTATTTTTAAGGGTTGTTTTTTTGCTTTTGTAAACCTAACTGTTAGTTCGGGATTGTCTATTAGGACAGTGTTAACACCAATTAATAATGCATCTACTTTTTTTCTATAGTAATGCACCTCTTTCAGAGAATCTTTAGAGGTTATTTTGAAAATTCCTTTTTCAGGATTCCCAATCTTTCCATCAAGAGAAAGAGCAGCTTTAAGAATAACATAGGGTATTCCTGTTTTTATATATTTCAAATAAAAAGGGTTTAATTTTTTCGCTTCTTCTTCAAGAAGTCCCGTTGTGATTTGGATCCCCTTTCTCTTCAAGAACTTAAAGCCTTTTCCATTTACAATAGGGTTTGGATCTTTTATGGGAGCCACAACTCTTTTTATTCCGCTTTTTTCAATTAATTCAACACAAGGAGGGGTATTTCCGTAATGAGAGCAAGGTTCAAGAGAAACATAAAGAGTTGCGCCTTTTGCTTTATCCCCTGCTTTTTTTATTGCTTCTACTTCTGCATGAGGGGTTCCTGGACCACGATGATAACCTTCTCCAACAAGAATTCCTTCTTTTACAACGCAAGCTCCTACAAGAGGGTTTGGTGAGACCAATCCTTCCCCCTTTTTTGCAATTTCAAAAGTTTTTCTTAAAAAATACTCATCCAATTTATTCATATAAAAAACCCCCTCTTCGGGGGCTTAACCAATCTCTTCTCCCATCCGGACTTTAACCGTCGGCTTCGGAATTTCACCGAATCGGGATTTTCTCCTCGCGGGCTTTTACCGCCGGTCGGGAATTTCACCCAACCCCGAAGAGATAGATTTATAATTAATTTATTTTAAAAGTTTGTCAAGGAGATTTTTACAAGAATTGGCAGAGTTCTTGACAAAATGGACAAATTTAATACTTTTCTTTGGAATAGGAGATGAATATGGTGAAGGTAGGTTTTGTTGGTTGGAGGGGAATGGTAGGCTCAGTTTTATTAGAGAGAATGAAGGCTGAAGGGGATTTTAAAGGTTTTGAGCCTTTATTTTTTTCAACCTCTCAGGTTGGAGCAAAAGGCCCTTCAATTGGAATAGATGTTCCAGAACTTCAAGATGCTTTTAATACTGAGCTTCTATCTAAGATGGATGTTATTGTTAGTTGTCAGGGTAGTGATTATACCGGAAGGGTTTATCCAGAATTAAGAAAAAATGGTTGGAAAGGCTTTTGGATAGATTCTTCCTCTAAGCTAAGAATGGAGGAGGATTCTGTTATTGTTCTTGATCCTGTTAATAAAGAAGTAATAGAAGAGTCCATTGCTACCGGGATTCGTTCCTATATTGGAGGGAATTGCACTGTAAGTTTAATGCTTATGGCTCTTTGCGGTCTTTTTAAGAATAACTGTGTAGAATGGATTTCTTCTATGACTTATCAAGCAGCTTCTGGGGCTGGAGCTAAGAATATGATAGAACTTGTAAAGCAGATGGTTACTCTTAGTGAGTCTGTGAAGGAATTATTGGATAAACCACAAGTTGCAGCCCTTGAGTTGGACTTCATTATAACCCAAAAGTTGAGAGACGGCACTCTTCCTTTAGAGGAATTCAAGGTTCCGCTTGCTACAAGTCTAATCCCATGGATAGATTCTCCAATGGCAAATGGGCAGACAAGGGAAGAGTGGAAGGGAATGGCTGAGACAAACAAAATATTGAAAACTAAAGAGCCTATTCCCGTAGATGGAATTTGTGTTAGGATTGGAGCTATGAGATGTCATTCTCAAGGATTCACTATTAAGTTAAAGAAAGATATTCCTCTATCTGAGATAGAGGATATGATTAGAGAAGCACACCAGTGGGTTAAACTTGTCCCAAATACTTATGAGGATACAATTAAAGAATTAACTCCCGCAGCTGTTTCAGGGAAGTTAACCGTTCCTGTTGGACGTCTTAGGAAAATGAATATAGGACCTAAATATTTAGCAGGATTTACAGTAGGGGATCAACTTCTTTGGGGAGCAGCAGAACCAATAAGGAGAATGCTTAATATAACTTTAGAATATCTTAGTTGAAGGAAACAGGGAATGGTTTTCTCTCAGAGTATACATAAATTCTAATGAAGGGATTATTTTACCAAATTCTTTTAAATTTTATTATGCACTCTCTTATCACTCATTTTATGCTTTCCCCAAGTTTAATTTTACACATTCCAAGACAAGTGTTTTACATTTTAAGATGTAATTCACAACGTCCTCTTTCTATCTAAAGATAACCCCATCTTCTTTTCCAAGAGGTTATCAAGATCTAAAATAAAACTAGTGGAGAATTTCAAGATTTTTCAATCAGTATATCCGATGGAGTTTTTACTTTCTTGTTTTAGGCTCTTTCTATTGTATTGAAAAGAACAGATAATTATTGATTTTATGAAAAATGTCCTTTCGAATTAAAAACTTCTATATCAAAGAATTCTATTTCTATTATAGCATGAAGAGTTTCTACATCTCATTCCGAGATCATTCTCCTATCCTATCTCTGCTTAAGAACTCACATAAAAGCCTTCCAAATATACAGGAATGAACTAAACTTATATTTTGTGAGTAAGGAGTAAAATATAACCCATTTGATTATACATCTTGTACTATGCTTTATTTCGGTAATCCCAGGGCTTTCATAAAAGAAAAATAAAATGAAAATCTTGTCTAGATGATTGGTATCTTATATCTATCTGAGTAAAAGAGTTCCATTTCTGTTTTATAAAAGCTATTTCTTTTCTGGTATATTTTCGTCTAAATTCTCTTTTCTCTGGAGAAGAATTCTCCCTCCGGTTTTATGATATACTGGAATACCAAAATCTCTCGTTAATGTTTTGGTGGATATTTTACCTAATGCGTTTCTTCACTATTAAAACCTCTATACATCCCGAAGTTTTGTAAACTTTCTTTGAAGCTCTCGGACGATTATAAATCTTCTGTGTGCCATGTCTCTTAAGCTATTTGCAAAAAGTGGATCTTTCTGTTTTGAATATCCGAGTTGCCTTGGCTATGGATTCTTTTTAGCATATCTTACCATATCAAATCGTTTTTTGAGTTATCAAAGGGTTGCATATTTTTATAACCTCGTAATTTTGTAAATCTCATCTCTTTTTGTGAGAGACCTCTCTGAAGCGTAAATCATCTGCTTTGGGGTTAACTATTATGCTATTCTATCCCCTTGACTAATTAAATATTTTCCTTAAGATTATATTAAAAGGAGGAGAGAATGAAAAAGTTTATTGTAACTCTTTTATTTATTATTTTATTAAGTTGCCAGAGGATGGAAGAGTTTCATTATTCTGATAAAAGAGGAGGTATGCTAATAATAGCATTATTTGAAGAGCCATCAAGTTTAAATCCAATCTATCCTTCTATTTCAGGGCTTTCACCTGTAACTGAACAAATATTTGCTCCTTTAATTTCCGAAAGACCAGATGGTAAAGTTAGACCCGCTCTTGCCGAATCTTGGGTTTATTCTGAAGATTTAAAGTCCATTACCTATACCATTGCGAAAGGGGCAACTTGGCATGATGGAAAACCAATAACAGCGGAAGATGTAGTTTTTACAGTTAATCAAATATTAAAAAAAGAAAATAAATCCCCACTTGCTCAAAAACTGAATTATGTAGAGAGTGTTGAGGCGCTTTCTCCAAGAGAGGTTCGTTTCAATTTGAATAGAGTTTTTGCAGGGGAACTTCAGGTTACGAATATTCGCCCTATCCCAAAACATATTTTGGAAAAGGAAGAAAATCTGATTAATGCTGATTTTAATTTAAACCCAATTGGTTCAGGACCTTTTAAACTGAAAGAATGGAATAAGGGGAAATGGATTGAGCTTGTCGCAAATGAGGGATATTTTAAAGGGATTCCTCCTTTAAATAGGATAGTTTTTTATACCCCATCTTCTATAGAGGAACTTATGAGTGAGCTTGGTAGAGGGAGTGTTGATCTTGCATATGATTTACCTCCAGGAGATTATGATACTCTTACTTCTTATGTGAAAGTTCTTTCTCCAGGGAGATCGTATACATATATAGGATGGAATCTCAAACGTTTCCCAAATAAGGAACTGAGGAAAGCTCTTAGTATGGCTATAGATAGGAAAAGGATAATTTCTGAGGTTTTAAAGAACTATGGTCAAGTTGTGGATGGACCTATCACTCCAGAACATTGGGCTTATAATCCAGAGTTAAGGACATTGAATGAGGATAAGGAAACTGCAAGAAAAATAATAGAAGGTCTTGGTTATTCGAAATCTAAAAAGGAGGCATATTATAAAGGACTTAGTGTAAATATTTTGGTTGAGCAAGAAAATGAGATCAGAAAAAGAGTTGGAGAGATAGTGGCTTCTAATCTTAGAGGTATTGGGGTTCAAGCAAATGTTGTGCCTGTTTCTGGAGTAGAGTTGATTAAGAGATTATTTGAAGGAGATTTTGATGCTTATATCCTTGGATGGAATGTTGAGAAGGAATTTAATCCATTCCCAATTTGGAGCTCTGATGGAGTTTATAATTTTGTTGGGTATAAAAACAGGAAAGTAGATAGCCTAATTGGGGAAGCTCTTTTGTCTCTTGATAGAGAAAAAGCAAAGGAAGCTTTATATGAGTTCCAAAGAATAATTAGGGATGATCTTCCATATACTTTTCTATATACTCCCCGTAAAATAACCCTTCTTAAAAAAGGAATCCAAGGTATAACAGAGGAGGACAGAAGACCAATTTTATCTTATGTTGATGAATTATGGTTTGAGAGGATTCCTGAAGTGAGTGTAGATCTTGCTTCTTTAGGGGAAAGTTATAAGAAAGAAGAAGAGGTATCTAGGCCAGAACTTGTGAGGCCACCAAGAGCTAACCCGGTAGCAGAAGAAGTTCTTCAAGCTTCTGCACCCACTCAAGTTCCTGAGAGGAGACCCACTTTAACAACTCCTACTAAAGTGGAGCCCGAAAAACCAGCTGATACTGCTTTAGAGGAAGAAGAAGAAGCTCCAAAGTTCATCCCTTACGAAGTTCCTCCAAAGCCTCTTAATCTTGATAAGGTTTCCTTTCCGTATCCTGAGGCTGCGAGAAGGTTAGGAATTACTGGCACTGTCTACTTAAATTTGTGGATAACCGAGGAGGGGAATGTTACGAAAGTGGTTCTTGCAAAATCTGCCCATCCCATTTTGGATAAAGTTGCGATAGAGAACGCTAAGAATTTAAAGTTTTCTCCAGCAATGCAGGGTAATAGACCTGTAGCAATTTGGTATTCTTTCCCTGTGCGATTTGTAGAGTAAAATAGCTTCCTTATGGAGAAGGTTATAAGATTTGGAATTTCTATGGGAGAGGATCTCCTTAAAAGGTTTGATAATTTGATAAAAAAAGAGGGTTATAAAAATCGCTCAGAAGCTATTAGAGATTTAATTAGGGAAAGATTAGTGAAAAAAGAGTGGGAAGAGGAAGGAGAAGTTTGTGGTGGTATTTTGGTCGTTTATAATCATCATAAAGGTGGCCTTCCAGAGAAAATAACAGATATACAGCACGATTTCCATAAGGTTATTGTTTCTACCCAGCATATTCATATGGATTATGATAATTGTATGGAAATAATTAGTGTTAGGGGAAAAGTAAAGGAAATTTATAAGTTTTATAATAAGTTAAGATCTACTACAGGAGTAAAACAGTGCGACATTATAAAAGCAAGTATAGGAAAGAAATTTTAAAATTTTTCCCCTTGACAAGATAATTTTTTTTGTTATAATTTACCACAAAACTAAGGATAAGGATTAGTATTTAATAAGGATAAGGAGGATTTATAACTTTAAATTATAGAGGTGCAATAAGAATTGAGTACTTATAAAAGAGAAATTCAAAAAAGAAGGAATTATTATCTTGAATCTTTTCTTCGAAGGTTTTTGTTCTTATCCCATTTTTTAAATCTTAAGGAAAGGAGGTCCTGATGAAAAGGATGGGAAAGGAGAATTTTTTGTCACCCAGGAGGATTATAATTGTAGCACTTCTTGTTTTTTCTTTCTTCTTCTATAGCCCGAATGTTGAGGCGGGTATTACAGGAAAAATTGCTGGAACTGTTGTAGATGCGCAAACTGGTGAACCTCTAATTGGTGCAAATGTGATTATTGAAGGAACCGCTATGGGAGCAGCTACAGATGAGAATGGGTTTTTCTTTATTTTGAATGTTCCCCCCGATATTTACAATGTTCAAGCGAGGTTAATAGGTTATGAGAGTATGACTCTTAGAGGTGTAGAGGTTGTTTCAGATCTTACTACTCGTCTTAAATTTGAACTAAAGCGAACTGTGGTTCCTGGAGAAGGAGTTACGGTAAAGGCGAAAATAGACCTTATAAAATTAGACCTCGCCTCTTCAGCTATTTCTGCAAAAAGGGAAAATATAGAAGCGGTTCCTTTTGTTAATGATATTGGAGATTATATTAATAAGCAGGCTGGGGTTCGAGATTTATTAGTGCGAGGCGGAACTTTGGATCAGGTTAGTTTTACAAGAGATGGTTTGAATTTAGTAGATGGTAGGACGAATTCTCCTGCTTTAAGACCACCTTTAAGTATGGTAAAGGAAGTGAGTGTGGTAAAAGGTGGTTTTGCTCCAGAGTATGGGAATCTTCGCGCTGGTTTAATAAATATTGTAACAAGAGAACCTTCTGTTAGTTATGAAGGGACAGCTACATTTAGGTATAGCCCTCCCCATATGAAGCATCTTGGCCCTTCACTATTTGATACAACAAATTATTGGGTTGGAGCTTATGTTTTAACAGAGGCACCTGCAATGAGAATAATGGTAAAAGGGAAAGATACTGTGGTAGATTATGTAGACAGTCTTTGTTGGTTAGGGAAGAGAGGTCTTTTAAAGAAGTCCAACAACGCTTTGAAAGCAGGTGACACTGTTGCATCTGAATATTATAAAGCTTTAATGGAAAAGTATAAAGAATTTACAAATGGATGGCTTGTTTTAGCTAAGAATAATCCTGATAGTGCAAGGAAGTTGAGGGAGTCTTTTATTTGGTCTCATAGACTCCAGGGTGCGGAAGAATTAGTTCCTCCTGATTATGATGGTCCTCCAAGGGTAGGGAAATACGGAGATAAACCAGACTGGAGTGTGGATGCTGGGTTTGGAGGTCCTGTTCCTGTAGTTGGTAAATTTTTGGGGGATTTGAGTTTTTATGGAGCCTATAGGCTAAATAAAGAGGCTTTTCCTCTTCCTTCAAGCAGGGAGTATTTTACAGAGCATAATGGTTGTCTTAAGTTGGTTTCTCGTCTTACAAAATCAATGAAAGTATCCCTTGATTTAATGTATGGAGAAAGGAACTCTTTATCTCATAATTCAAATGGAGAGTTTGGTGGAGAAGGAACTCCACCTTATTTGGATTTAAGTAGAGGAACTCTTGGAGATCAAGTTATTGAATTCGTTCAAGGTAGAGGTTATAAGGAAGGTCCTGCTGGAAATAGACCTAGTGGAGTTGGGGGAATTTATCTAACAAGTGCAGATGATGCTTTTAGAAGTCTTTTAGTAACCAATATGGCGGCTTATTATCCTGCTTTTATACCTCCTTACAATGTTTATTATGATATGCAAGGGATTTCTTTTGACCATGTGTTAAGTGAAAAGACTTTTTATTCTTTGAGGATTACTCGGTTGGGTAATAGAAGAGAGTGTAGCGCATATGAGTCATTTGAGCCAAGAGATACTGTTACAAAGTATACTTTACCAAGCGGAATAAAAGTCACAGAGATTCCATATGGGTATTTCATAGGTTCCACCCTTGTTCAACCGGATGGAATTGATATGGGTGCATCTTGTGCTGGAGCTGTTGATTCTTCGCATTCTGTGACCTGGACCTTTAAGGCTGATCTCACGACCCAGATTAATTCAAATAATGAAATAAAGGTTGGTTTTGAGTATGAATATGACGATATGCACACTTATTACGAGAAAAACAGATGGGAAGCTGATCATGAGAACTGGGTAACGAAGTGGGATGCTAGCCCGATTAGAGGAGGCGCATACATTCAAGATAAGATTGAATTTGAAGGTTTTATCGCAACAGTGGGTGTTAGGGCCGATTGGAATGATCCAAATTGCGAGTGGTTTAGTAACTTGCGTAATTATGAGCCTTTATTCACGAGTGATTATAAGAAGGGTTTGATGGATAAAACAGTTTCTGCAGAGATGCATCCTGCAAAAGGGCATTTTTACTTATCACCTCGTGTGAGTGTTTCCCATCCAATAGCAGAAAATGTTAAGTTGTATTTTAGTTATGGAGATTTTTATTCTCTACCATCTTCTCAAGATATGTACCAGATCTCTTGGGGGCCTGATAGATTGAGTGTTTTGTATGTTGGAGATCCTGAGCTTGAATGGCCATTAACAAGGGCTTATGAGCTTGGAACAGACTGGGGTATTGGGAATTTATTTATGATTCACCTTGCAGGTTATTATAAAGACATTAGGAATCAACTTGAAGGAGTTTGGTATCTTGGAGAAGGTAGGACAAATCCTGCTTATAGGGTTCCTGAAAATCTGAATTTTGAGGACATTCGTGGGATAGACTTTAGGATTAGTAGAGAATTTGGAGATTGGGTTAGAGGTTGGTTGAACTATGATTATAGGGTTAGAAGTTATGGTAGAGTTGGTAGAAAGGCTCATTACTATGAGCCAGTTGATAATGCACAACTTGGAGCTTGGGACACATTAGAGGTTATAACTCGTCCTCAGCCAATCCTGAATGCGAATATTCAATTCCTTACACCTAAGAATTTGGGAGTAATTTTAGGAGGAATTTCTTTAAGCTTTAGCTATACCTGGGAAGCGGGAGCTTGGGAAACTTTTGATCCACTCCACGAAGCATGGGATCCAAAGTGCAAGATTTTAAATTTGCAATGGAAGCCTTATCAGAATGTTCAAGCAAGACTTACGAAAGATTTGAGTTTTGCCGGTGTAAATCTCTCTCTATTTGGAGAGGTTGATAATTTATTTAATTGGAAGTATCTGGATGCAGGGTCAGGTTGTTTTGTTAATATGAAAGATAGAGATGATTATTTTAAATCCTTGAAATTGCCTCTTTATGGAGAAGAAGGTTATGAGGTCTTTGGAGAAAAAGGGAATGATCGACCAGGAGACTTTAGCAGTGATGAGAAACCTTATATTAATGACCCAAATCTACCACATCTTGCCTTCCACAATCCTCGCTATTTCGTTTTTGGTGTGAGGGTTGATTTTTAATGCTAAACAAAGAGCTAAGGAGGAAGAAATGAGAGAGAAATTCTATTGTTTTGCTTTGGTTTTTATTCTAACTACTTCACTAATTCCACTTCCTATTTTAGGTATCTCTGAGAAGTGGATCCAAGAATCTGAGATTCATCCAAGAATTAGTGCTGCTGCGGATCAAAGTGAAGCGGTTTTTGGGAATTTCCAGTCAACATGGTACTTCGATGGAGCAAAAGATCCAAGGAGTGGTCAACCTGATGATGGATGGGTGCGAAGCTGGCTAAGAAATTCTGGTTCGGTTTGGGGGTGTAGAAATTGGAAAGATCCTGAGACTGGGACTATATATCCTGTTAAGTTAGGGGGAGCAAATTATGGTAAATCAGAGCCGACTAAAATTCAATTTCCCGTCCCGGATTTGGAGGGTGGTTTATCTATTTGTAGATATTACAGATATCGTCCTCCAAAGATTATTGTAAATGGGATCCCTATTCAGAGAGCCTTTGGAATTGGTGATTTTTATGCTCCTAATAAAGTTTGGGGGACTGCTGATGTTATGGTAGAGACTCATTCAAGAACCTGGCTTGGCCTTGATATTTATCAGAGAGTTCTTGTTTGGGTTTCTAAAAACCACAATCAATATGTTATATATGATTGGACTGTTGTAAACACAGGTAATGTTGACTTAGATCCAGAGATTGAACGAGAAGGGGAAGCTTTGGATAGTTTATACTTTATGAGAGAGCTTGAAATGACTGTAAATTCTGAAGATGAGAGAAAGTCTGAGTGGTATACTTGGAGTGGAGTTTATCCTCCAGAATCTCCAAATTGGACTTGGTGGGATTCTGTGCGGTGTCTTATTTCTTATGCGGCTCTTGAATATGATAGATATGGTTATTCTACTTGGGGTGATGCTTATGGATCTTTTATGGAATATGATTATTTAGATGATTGTGCTTCGGGTTGCGAAGTTACACTATTTGCTCCAAAAACAGATGCAAATCATAAACCAATAAAACCAATAGGTCCAGGACCAAATGCTAGTAGTGGAAAACCAGAAAATTACCCTGAGAATGATGATGTAACACAGCCAAGAGCTCATGGATTCCATGGTCCTGATGATCTTAAATATAAACATCATTCTATTGAAAGACCCCCAGATGAGTGGGAAGTCGTTTATAATGCAATGATTTATGGAGAGAAAGGAGATCCTACATATGATCCATATGTAGAATATATGGAAGGGACCTATCCAAGTACTTACCATCCAAAGCCCACTGATAAAAGAGGGGTATGGAGATGGAATGATTTAGAGCCGGATGCTCAAGTTTTCTGGCATATTGTTGGTTGGTCAAGTATGGGACCTTTCCATTTGGAATATGGAGATTCTCTCCGCATTGTCTGGGCTAATTGTGGAGGTCGTCTTTCTGAGGAGACTGCTTGGAGAGTTGGAAAAGCTTGGAAAGATAGTTCTATTACGTTTGTTACTAAGAGTGGAGATACTATTGATATAAATGATATAAGTTATACATTTCCTCATGTTCCTAATCCAAAAGATACGATTCATATCCCTCCTGTTTATAGGCATTTTCCTGTCTGGCAAGATCCTGGGCATCAATGCGATCGTGCCAATTTAATTAAGGATATGTGGGTATATACAACAGTGGATTCAGCAATAAGACACGCCATAAATGCTCAATGGAACTTTGACCACGATTATTTAGCTCCGGTTCCACCTCCACCTCCTTCAATTGAAGTGACCTCAATGCCTAATTATATTTATATTAAATGGTGGTATGAGGAAGAAGCTGATAAACCCTCTGATCTTGCTGGTTTTAAAGTTTATCGTTCTCGTGGAAGAGCAGGTCCTCTTCTCACAAATGAAGGTGTGGCTGGTAAGTGGGAGTTAGTTTTCCAATGCGGCGGTTCAAATCCTGGTGGCGGTGTTGATTGGACTTCAGATATTGTTTATGAGTATAAAGATCAAAATGTTATTAGGGGAGAAAATTACTATTACTATGTTGCTGCATTTGATGATGGGACTCATCCAGAAACTCCTTATCCTGGAGATGTTAAAGGATCTCCTGAACCTCTTGAAAGTGGAAGATGGCAGAACTATACTTTTGGTGTAATTGGAGCTGCTTCATTACAAAGAGAAGCTGCATCTGACTTATCCAATGTTAGGGTGGTTCCAAATCCATTTAATGCAGCCACAGTTCTTGGTAGATATGGAGAGGGAAGTGATAAGATTAATTTCTTTGGATTAACAGAGGACTGCACAATTAGGATTTATACCTTTACGGGAGACCTAATAAAGACAATCAATCATAAGGGTTCTGGAGATGAGGCTTGGGTTAATCCAACTAAAGAAATATATCAAGTTACCGAAGAAGGACAGCATTTAGCGAGTGATATCTATATTGCCAATATTGTTGATAATAAGACTGGCGAGACCGTAAACGTTAAGTTTGTCATAATAAGGTAGAGGAGGAAAAAATGAGAAAGTTTTTAATTCTGATCCTCTTGGCTTCTCTGGGTTTATCTGCGGGAGAGATGAAGAAATTAGGGCAAGCAGGGTTTAAATTTATGGATGTTCAGCTCAGTGCAAGATCAGCTGGTATGGGAGGAGCTTCTACGTTGGTTGGAGATGATGCAAATGCCATTTTTCAAAATCCTGCTGGAATTGCGAAGCTTGAGAAAAAGATTGATTTTATGTTTTCTAAGGTTAGCTGGATCGCTGAGAGTGAGTTAAATGCTGTTGGATTTGTTGCGAATCTGGGGAATTTTGGTTGTGTAGGTTTCAGTTTCTTTACTCCTGACTATGGGAAAGTGATTGGAACAATTGTTTCTACAGATTCCTTAGGATATAAAGAAATAGGAGAATTAGAGCTTGGAGCTTATGCAACTGGGATTTCATACGCAAGAAGGTTGACGGAAAAGTTTATGATTGGTGGAAACCTTAGATACGCTTATAATCATTTAGGGGCAAGTCCTTTTGAAGGAACTGAAGGTGATACTGTGTGGAAAGACAACGAAGCCAGTACGCTTGTTTATGATATTGGAACTATTTTTTATCCTGGATTTAAAAGTTTTGGTTTTGGAATGAGCATTCTGAATTTTTCTCCTGCTGTTAAATATGAATTTAAAGATTTGAGAACTACTGGATTCTGGTTGCCTTTAAAGTTCAATTTGGGAGTTGTAATGGATGTCCTTGATTTTCTTGGAGAGCATCCAGATTATTCTTTATTGGTAGAGTTTGACCTTATTCATGCTCGTGATCATGGAAGGCGTTTTCATCTTGGAGGAGAACTTAGTGTAACGAGAATTTTTAAGTTAAGAGCAGGTTATAAGTTTGGATATGATGAAGAAAGTTGGTCGGGTGGAATTGGAATTAATACGGGTAACATTAAGTTAGATTTTGCTTATAGTGAGTTTGGACAGTTTAACGAGGATTTTGTAAATAGGGTAACATTAGGATTTTCATTCTGAAAAATAGGGAAGTTAAAAAGAGAAGGCGATAAGAAAGACTTATCGTCTTCTCTTTTTATTTAGATAAATGGATATAGTGATTTTACTTTTTCAGACAATTTTCATTTCTCTTTCTGGGGTAATGGCTCCCGGACCTTTGACAGCTGTGACTATTGGAGAAGGGAGTAAAAATTCGAACGCAGGAGCTTTAATTTCTTTTGGACATGGGATTGTTGAGTTTCCCTTAATTTTTTTTATTTTCTTTGGTTTTAAATCTTTTATAGAAACTTCTTTATTTAGAGAGGTTGTGGGGATTATTGGAGGAATGTTTTTGTTTTGGATGGGTTGGGATATGGTGAGGAGTATAAAGAATATGAGAGTAGAAGGGATTCAAAGGAAAAGGAAGCCTGTAATTTCAGGAATTCTTTTGAGTCTTGGAAATCCATATTTTATAATATGGTGGGCAACAGTTGGAGCTACTTTAATAATGCGTTTTTCAAATTTTGGATTTATATGGTTCATTGTTTTTGTAATTTTGCATTGGCTTTGTGATTTTTTATGGTTGTATTTCATTTCTTTTATCTCTTATAGAGGAGGTTCATTTTTTGGAAAGAAATTCCAAAAAGGAGTTTTTTTATTTTGTGGAATTGCCCTTTTCTTTTTAGGAGGAAGATTTATTTTTGATGCCTTAATTAAAATTTAAATATCAAGATTCTCTACAAAATGGGCATTCTTTAATATAAATTCTTTTCTTGGCCCAATAGCATTCCCCATTAGAACATCAAACATTCTATCTGCTTCTATTGCGTCTTCTATTGTTACCTTCCTTAAGATTCTTGTTTCTGGACACATTGTGGTTTCCCAAAGTTGACTTGGAGTCATTTCTCCTAACCCTTTAAATCTCTGGACCCTTACCTTATCCTCTCCCAATTTTTTAATAAGTTCTTCTTTTTCTTTCTCTGTGTAAGCCCATTTTTTCTCTTTCCCATCTGTTATTTGATAGAGTGGAGGATTTGCAATGTAAAGGTTGCCTCGCTCAATTATTTCTCTTGCATATCTGAAGAAATAAGTTAGCAATAGAGTTCTTATGTGTGCTCCATCTACATCTGCATCAGTCATTATGATTACTTTTTTATATCTAAGTTTATTATAATCAAAATCGTCCTTCCCAATTCCCACTCCGAGAGATGAAATTAAGGTAGTGATTGTTGTATTTGATAAGACTTTGTTTATTCTTGTTTTTTCTACATTTAATAATTTACCCCTTAAAGGTAAAACAGCTTGAAAAGTTCTATCTCTACCTTGTTTTGCAGAACCTCCTGCTGAGTCGCCTTCCACAATGAAAATTTCAGCTTTTTCTGGATCTTGTGTTGAACAATCCGCAAGCTTACCAGGAAGACTTGTTAACTCTAAGGCATTTTTTCTTCTGACAATATCTCTTGCTTTTTGAGCAGCTATTCTTGATCTGGCTGCATTTATTGATTTTTCTATTATCTTTTTTGCTTCTGTTGGGTGTCTTTCGAGGTATTCGGAAAATCCTTCTCCTACAATAGAAGCCACAAGTCCCTCTACTTCTCTATCTCCTAATCTTGTTTTCGTTTGTCCTTCAAATTGAGGCTGCGGAAGTTTTACTGAAACAACTGCTGTTAGACCTTCTCTTATGTCTTCTCCTGTGAGTTTTAATTCGTCTTTTTCGGAAATAATATTTCGAGACTTAATATATTGATTGATGCTTCTTGTTAAGGCGCTTTTGAAACCAGATAGATGTGTTCCTCCTTCAATTGTTCTAATGTTATTTGCGTATGTAAATATGTTTTCTGTATAAGAGTCATTGAATTGAAAAGCAACTTCGAGAACAAAGGAATCAACAGCTTTATATATATATATTGGATGACGGTGAATAGGGTTTCTACTTTTATCAAGATATTCTATAAATTCTTTTATCCCTCCTGTGTATTGGAAAATTTCTTTTTTTCCGGTTGGTCTAAACTCAAGTTCTATTTTTAACCCTTTGTTTAAGAAAGCTAATTCACGAAGTCTTTCTGAGAGATATTCTTTACTGAACTCAATATTGTCAAAAATTTCAGGGTCGGGATAAAAGGTAATTTTTGTCCCTGTTGTTTTTCTCTTCTCTCCTCTTTTTAATTCTGTTACAGCTTTTCCCCTTTCATAACGTTGTCTCCACACATAACCATCTCTTACGACTTCTACCTCCATCCATTCGCTAAGAGCGTTAACTACAGAAACACCTATTCCATGGAGTCCTCCTGAAACTTTATATATATTTGTGTCAAACTTTCCTCCTGCATGGAGAGTTGTGAGAACGACTTCTAATGCTGATTTCCCTTCTTCTTCATGGAAATCAACAGGTATTCCTCTTCCATTATCGGCTACAGTTACAGAATTATCCTCTCCAACTACAACTGTAATTTTATTACAAAACCCCGCCATCGCTTCATCGATTGAATTGTCTACAAGTTCAAAAACGAGGTGATGTAGCCCTCTTTTGTCTGTATCGCCAATATACATAGCGGGTCTTTTTCTGACACCTTCTAAGTCTTTTAGAACTTTTATGCTCGCAGCAGTATATTCCATATATCCATTATTCTCCATTATTCCTCCTTAAGAGTTAAACGAATTTCCTTTATTAGATTCTTTCCAATTTTTTCATTTATAATATTTATTAACTCTTCTTTAAAAAAAGAAAGTTCATTTAACCAAGCTGAGGAATCCACAAATAGATATAATTTTTTGCCTTCTATCCAAGCTGGATAGACGTGTTGGGCTATTAAAGGAGGACAAATTTTATCCCAATCTTTTAAAACTTCTATTATATATAGTTTTTCTCCAAGAGGTTTAGATTGAATATATTTTTTCAGCACATCTCCTAACAATAGGGGTTCCATCTTTTTCCTCTATTTTATATAAATTATAATTTCCTTCTTTTTTAAAAGTGTTTTCTGTGGTTGTAATAAAAACTTGGTTGAATTCACTTAAAATTTCCCATAAGGAATCAGCATTTTTTCTGTCTAATCCGTCTAACATTTCATCTATAACCAAGATAGGTTCTTGTTTCCTAGTTTCCTTTAGGATATAAGAAATAGCAAATTTTAGAGAGCTTATAAGTAATTTTTTCATTCCAAAGGAAAGGACTCCTTTTGCATCTTTATTATTAATTTTGATTTCAATATCATCTCTATGAGGCCCAAATAAGGTGTAACCCATCTCTATTTCTTTTTTTATATTTTTTTTGAGTTGATTTTCAATATCGCTATAATCTCCTCCTGGGATGTATTTAATTTTTACTTTCTCTCCACAAAGGTATTCAAAGAATTTCTCTGTATAATCAGAAAGTTTTTCCAAAAAAATTTTTCTTTCCTCAATTATTGGATAAATAAATTTTATTAACTGTTTATTCCATATTTCAAGAGTTTTCATTTCTTTCCCATTTTTTGCTTCTAAGAGGAGAGAATTCCTTTGTTTCTTTACTCTTCTATACTCATATAAGTAATTAAGATAATTTCTATTATATAAAGATATGCTTAAATCTATTAAATGGCGTCTTTTGGATGGTTCTTCATCTATTATGACTAAATCCTTATTTGTTAAGGCAACTACAGGTATTTTACCAAAGGATTCTTTTAAACTCTTTTGAGGTAGGTCATTTATAAAAATCTCCCTTTTCTTAGAATAGCTAATTTTTATCTCGGTATCTCCATAGATACCGGATACAACAAAATAGGGTTTTCCAAAACAAAGAAGATTTTCTATATTTGAAGTTCTAAAAGAACTAAACACAGAGAGGAAATAAACCATCTCTATTAGATTGGTCTTTCCTACTCCGTTATTTCCTACAATTAAAATCCTTCCTGGCGGAAGAACTAACTCTATCTCTCTAAAATTCCGAAAGTTCTTACAACGTAAAATTTCAAGGAACATTTTATAAAATATATAAAGAAATTCTAAATAGTCAAGAGATTTAAGTCTATGATTTCTAATTGTTTATAAAAGGTTAATGAAAATTTTAGGGTTAAAATGATTCTTTTTGAAGCAAGATTTATTTTGGTTTCTTTTTTAAAAACCCCTTGACAGTTTTAAAAAAAAGAGTATTATTATAATAAATGAAGAAAATTATAAAATTCTTATTTGTAATCGTAATATATGTGTTTTCTCTGAGTTTAAATGCTCAAAATTGTAGTTGGAGAAGTTATATAGATATTCCTGTTTCTATTTATTCTAATGGAGTTTTTGTTAATTTAAATGGGAATTATGCTATTAGGGAAGTAGAAGAGAAATTCGATATAAATGGTTCAATAGAATATGGATATGCCGGATTTGCTTTGGGATTAAAGATTCTTTCAGAAAAAACATTTTGCCTTGATTTGGCCTATCAGATTAATAAACAAAGAGGTTTTTTACCTAGCTTTTCAATAGGTGTTGAGAATATTACGACTGAGAAATATGTATCTCCCTTAAAAGAAGAGAGTTCTTTTGATTATTCTTATACTCCACGTCCTCCTGAAGTTGCTTCAGCGTATCTGGTTGGAACCACTGAGGTTGGAGGAGGGTTTGAATTTTCTTTAGGTTTAGGAAGAGGTAGGTTTGTGGGTTATGGACCCAGGAGTAAGTATATAAACTTTGATGTTTTTTCTGAAGAGAAGCATGAGAAGTTTGTTGTAGGACTTTTTGGTGGAGTGAGATATAAGACGCCTTTTGGTCTTTCCTTAATTGCCGAAGTTAATGGTAGAGATGCTAATGCAGGATTACAGTTTGAGAGGAAATTATTTAAAGGCACTTTGAGTTTAAATAAAATAGAACATTTTCTAGTGGAAGAGGAAAATTCAAATAATAGTCCAAGATTAAATTTAACTTTATCTTTTAATCCTGGAGGGCAAGGAGAGGTTTTGGGTCCAAGGATAGGGATTCTCAAGATTACTCTTAAAGATGAGAGTAGTGGAAGTTTAATTGGAGGAAAAGTTGTGGTTTCAAAAGGGGGAGAAGAAAAGACTTTTAATGTTTCAGCGAGTCAGAAGGCTACCCTTGAATTAGAGCCTGGGGTTTATACGGTTTCTGTTTTCTCTCCGGGTTATAAAACAAAAACAGCGCAAGTTCCAGTTAAGTCTGGGAAAGAACTTAATTTCGAGATTTCTTTATCTAAAGTTGTAAGTCCTGCTGTTGAAAAATCAATGAATTTGACCAAAGAGGCTTCTTTGGATTATAAAAATGGAAAACTTAAAGAAGCTAAAGAAAAACTTGAACAAGCAATTGTTTTATATCCGAATAATGAGAAGGCAAAAGAAGGTTTATCTCTTGTAAATAAAGCAATTGCAGATAAGATTGCATCCTTAGAAGTTAGTGCTAAGTCTTTAGAGAATTCTGGAAATATAAGGGATGCAATTGCCCTGTGGGAAGAAATTCTTTCCCTAAAAGGTGAGGAGGAATCTTATCAGATCAGAGCTCATATTAATTCTCTAAGAAGTAGGTTAGAGAAAAAAGCAACCCCTGTGACTTCTCCTTCTAAACCTTCTACACCTCCACCACCTCCGAAAGCAACTGCTCCTTCCGGCCCTTCTCTTTCTAAGCAAGAAATTGCAGATCTTTATGCTAAAGGTCTGAGTGCATATTTTGATGGAAATTATAAAGAAGCTATAAAATATTTTGAACAGGTTCTACGCGCAGATCCAAATCACGCGCAGGCTAAACGGTATCTCGCAGAAGCGAAAAAACATTAATGCTTTATAAAGAAGCAGGGGTTGACATCCACAAAGCAGAAAATGCTTTCTTAAAGGTTAAGCCATTTATTAAAAAGACGTTAACAGATAAGGTTTTAATTTCTCCTGGTCATTTTGGCGCAACATATAGAATACCAGATGGGTATAAAAAACCTGTGCTTGTTTCTTCAATTGATGGTGTAGGGACAAAGGTTCTTATTGCGATTGAATATGGTTATTATGAAGGTTTAGGTTATGATATCGTAAATCATTGTGTAAATGATATTCTTGTTCTGGGAGCAAAACCCTTATATATTTTGGATTATTTCGCTACAGGAAAACTCAAAGAGGAAATTTTTTTTGAAGTGATAAAAGGGATAGCTTCTGCTTGTAAAGAGAATGATTGTTCTCTTATTGGAGGAGAAACCGCCGAGATGCCAGGTATGTATGGAGAAAATATATTTGACCTTGCGGCTCAGATTACTGGTATTGTTGAGGAAGATGAGATAATAGATGGGAGTAAGATCAAAGAGGGAGATAAGGTTTTTGGCCTTCCTTCATCTGGTTTTCATACTAATGGTTATTCTCTTATAAGAAAAGTATTGAAGAAAGCAGGAATTTCTTTGCGAGATTATATAAAAGAATTAGGAGGTATTCTTGGAGATTTATTGCTTATTCCTCATAAGTCTTATTATAAAGAAATTTCTCCATTACTTAAGAAGATAAAAGGACTTTCTCATATTACTGGAGGAGGATTCTATGGTAATATTCCAAGAATTTTGCCTAAAAATCTTAGCTGCTATATAGATTTATCTGATTTTGAAATTCCTCCAATTTTCAGATTTATTCAGGAAAAAGGAAATATTCCGAATAAAGAAATGTTTAATGTTTTCAATATGGGTATTGGAATGATAGTGATTTCTGAGGAAGATATTGGTCTTGGAATAGAGATTGGGGAAATTAGGAGAGGTAAGAATCCTGTAGAGATTTATGGCATTTGAGTTTTTAAGTAATAAAAAAATTAGTAATATATTTACTTTTTTAATTTCTTTATTTATTGCAACAATTAGCTGGTATTTTGCAAAAACTAATGAAATAATTTCAATTGAAAAAAAACTAAAATTACAAATGAAAGTGAAGCAATATTTAATTGTAAAAAATTCTTCAGTGGACTCTGTAGAAATAAAGATTAGAGCAAAGAAAAGACAATTTGATCTTATCAGGACAAAGAAGATTTCTCCTATATTGATTTTACCTTTTGACAAACCAGGTATATTCAAAATTAAGTTAGAAGAAAGAAATATGACTTTTCCATCCTGGTTAGGAATTGAGGATTTTATTGTTAAAGCCCCAGATTCTATAAAAATTGAGATAGATTCTTTAATTGAGAAAAAAGTTAATTTAACTCCTGTAAGAGAAATGGTTTTTTTACCACAAAAGGTTACTATAATTGGTCCTAAGAGTTTAATTTCTAATATAGAATATCTTTCTCCAGATTCTATCCCTAAAGGTTTTATTACTACAATCACTATAGAAAATCCTCTAATTAAGGTTTATCCGAATAAGATAAAAAAGGTTAAGAAGTGATAATTTTAGGAATAGAAACTTCTTGTGATGAGACTGGTGTTGCTCTTTTAGAAGACGAGAGAGTTCTTTGTAATAAGGTTTATTCTCAAGAGATTCACGGTAAATTTGGAGGGGTGGTCCCTGAGATAGCTTCACGAGAACACGTTAAAAGGCTATTACCAATGACTAAGGAAGTCTTAGAGAAAAATGGGGTTACTATAAAAGATATTGATGGGATTGCAGTTACTTATGGCCCTGGTTTAGTATGCTCTCTTTTGGTTGGAGTAAATTTTGCGAAAGCTTTATCCTACTCGGCTAAAATTACTCTTGTTGGAGTTAATCATCTTGAAGCTCACATTTATTCTTCTTTTATTTATGAGAAGGAATGGCCCTATCCGTTTCTTTCTCTTTTGGTTTCAGGAGGTCATACTTTACTAGTAAAAGTTAATGGTTTTAGGAATTACGAAATTCTTGGTTCTACTCTTGATGATGCTTGTGGTGAAAGTTTTGACAAAGTTTCTAAGTTGATAGGGCTTGGTTATCCTGGTGGGCCTGCAATTGAAAAGTGGGCTAAGGAAGGGAAAGATGATGCATTTATTTTTCCTTTGCCAGATCCCCCTGGTTTGGACTTTTCTTATTCGGGTCTAAAAACGAGTGTTTTATATACCTATCTTGGTCTTCCTCAAGAGGAAAAAATTTATAGGATTCCTGATATTGCTGCTTCTTTTCAGAAAGTGGCTATTGAATCTTTAATAATTAAGATAAAAAGAGCTGTTAAGCTCACAGGTATTAAAAAACTTGCAATCTCAGGAGGGGTTTCGGCCAACAAATTGTTAAGAGAGAGATTAGGAGAATTAAATGTAGAATGGATTGCTCCTAAGAAAGAGTTTACAATAGATAACGGCGCTATGGTAGGATTTCTTGGATATAAACTTTTAAAAAGAGGAATAACTTCAAAATTAGATTTGAAAGTAAGTCCAAATCTGTTCCTTTAAATTAAAAATGTCTAAATCCCCTTGGGGGTGTTAGTTTTCCGTCTATATAAACTCCTTTTCCTTTTGAAACAAAACCAATTAAACTTACAAAATTTTCTTTTATTATAGAGGGAGAGGTAAATAACAATTCAAACTCTTCTCCTGAAGTTAGAACCATTTCTTTAAAGTCAAGAGAATGTTCTTTGGCAAATTTTTTACATTCGGAAGGCACAGGTATCTTTTCAAAATATATATTTAATTGGACCTTACTTTCTTCTGCAATATGATTAGAATCTATAAGGAATCCATCTGAAAGGTCAATCATAGAAGTGATTTTGTATTTCTTTTTAAGTTTAATTGACTCTTTACATCTAATTTCTGGTCTTAGGTGATATTTTGTAAGAGGAGATTTTATTCCTTTTTGTAGAGCGAAAAGGCCCATTCCAGATCCTCCAATATTTCCTGTAAGATAAATTTTGTCTCCTTCTTTTGCTCCACTCCGAGAAACGGGATTTTTTGTTGTTCCTCCTACTGTTATAGATAAAAACAAAAATGGAGATCTAACAGTGTCTCCTCCTAATAGATGGATAGAATATTCTCTCTCCCAAAATTCAATTCCACGAAGGATTTCCATAAACTCTTCAAATCTTTGATTTTTCTTAATTCCAATATTTAATAGAAACCATTTGGGAACCCCCCCACTGGCAGCTATATCAGAAAGAGCGGAAGCCAATGCTTTGTAACCTATATCGTAATAAGAAAAATATGAGGGAGTGAAATGCACTCCCTCAACAAACGAATCTACACTAATAATCTCAGTTTTACTTATTTGAACTACATCATCTCCAATCCACTTTCTCCTTTTCCGAAGAGTTTGGATTATTTCTTTTTCTAAGTCTTTACCTTTTATGGTTTTTCCCTTACTTCACAGCCTCTTTTAAACTTTTTCCAGGGCGAAACACAGGAACTTTCCTAGCAGGAACTTTAATAATTTGGTCGGGTTTCTGAGGGTTCCTTGCAACTCTTGCTTCTCTCTTTTTTACATAAAAAGTTCCGAAATCCACAATTGCAATACGTTTTCCTTGTTTGAGTCCTTTTACAATATTGTTTATGAGACTTTCTAACATTGCCTTAGCTTCTGTTTTCTTACAACCTACATCTTTTGCAATAGCATCAATTAATTCTTTCTTGTTCATTTAATAGCCTCCTTTTAATAATTTTAATAAAAGATTTTAGGTTTTTTTTCTTATCTGTCAAGGGTTTTTATTCTTCGGTAGAGAATTTATATAATATTATCTCTCTTCTCGTCTGGTTAGGATTTAGAATACAGGAAGGGAAATTAGGTTTATTGGGAGAATCTGGGTAGTATTGAGGTTCAATGCAGAATCCGTAATGCTTGTTATATATTTTCCCTCCTTTTCCCTTAAGCCCATTGAGAAAGTTTCCTGTGTAGAACTGAAACCCTGGCTTTGTAGTATAGATTTCCATTACTCTACCACTTTCAGGTTCTATAACTTTACATACAAGGGAAAGAGAATCTTCACTCTTTGTTATAACGAAGTTGTGGTCATACCCTCCATGAAATTTTTCCTCTAACTGGTCTATTCTTGATCCTATTAATTCAGGTTTGGTAAAATCTAATGGGGTTCCAACAACACTTTTAATTTCTCCTGTTGGAATTAAGCCTTCATCTACAGGAGTGAATTCTTTCGCGTTTAACAATAACTTGTGTCCTAAAATGTCACCTTTTCCCTCTCCTTTAAGATTGAAATAAGCGTGATTTGTTAAATTTACAGGTGTAGGTTTATCGGTTTCCGTTTCGAAGACTATTTTTAGTTCGTTTTTTTCCTTATCAATAATGTACTTTACTACACTTTTTAAATTTCCAGGGTAGCCTTCTTCTCCATCTTTACTCAAATATGTGAATTTTACTCCGATTCCTTCTTCTTTTTTTAACTCTTCTCCATCCCATACTTTCTTCCCAAACCCTTCTATTCCTCCATGAAGATGGTTTTCCCCGTCGTTTTTTGCAAGAATATATTCTTTTCCCTCAAGGGTGAATTTGCCTTTTCCAATTCGATTTGCGTAACGTCCAGCTGTTACCCCCATATAAGTTGGGTCATTTATGTAATCTATAAGACTATCGAAACCTAAAATAATGTCTTCAAATTTTCCTTTTTTATCAGGAACTTTAATAGAAACTAAAGTAGCTCCAAATTCCATTACCTTTACTTCCATTCCTTTGGTATTTCTTAGTGTATATAATGTAATAGAATCCCCTTTTGGTGTAGTTCCAAAATTTTCTTTTTGGACTCCTGGTGATAATGTTCCTTCAGTGCAACTTAAACAAAAGATAAAAGAAGTAAATGGAATTAATCTTTTGCATAGAGTAAAATTCATTTTTCCTCCTTTCTTATTTAAACAAAAATATTTTATGCAATTTCCTCAAAAAGTCAACTCTTTTTTATTCCATCTTTATAATTTTCACTTTTTTATCTTGAGAGAAAATTTTTAGGATTTCTTCTTTTGCTGAGAAATAAATTATTTGCCATCCTTTTAAACAAATATTTCTAAGCATATTTACTAAAACTAAGAGTCGGTCAGAGCTTGCTTTTATAAATGGATCATCAAGAATGAAAAAACCTTTCTTGTCTGAAAGTAATTTTTCTCCAAGGGCAAGTCTTATTGCAAAATAAAGTTGATCGTAAGCTCCTCCAGAAAGTTGCCAGGGAGAAAGCCTTGTTCCGTCTTTTTTTGTAACTTTTATTTCTTCCGTTTCTATTTCAAACTCTACGTTTATATAAACTCCCTTTGTCATCTCAGAAAAAAGAAAAGAAACAGAACTTTCTTCTCCAAAAAGCTCCTCAATTTTGTTTTTTTCTTCCTCTTCTATTTCCCTTAAAATATTAAGGGCTATTTTAGCGTCTTCTTTTATATCCTCTTTTTCTTTTACAAAGTTTTTTATTTTTATATAAATATTTTCCAGATCCCTTAATCCATTACAAAGGAAGGTTTCTTCAGGTAGGATTTCATTTGCTTTCCTTTCTATTTCTTCAAACCTTTTGCTTAAATTAAGAAAATTTTGCTCGTATTTGCTTTTTTCTTCTTTTAGATTGGAAATTTCTCTATTTAATTTTTCGTATTCTTTTTCTTCAAAATTGATATCAAGAGCTTTGTCTTTAAATGGTTCTAGCTCTTTAAGTTTTTCTTTCGGTTCTATTCCTAATAGGCTTTCTAAAACCTTTTTCCCCTCTCTTATTCGCATTTGAAGTTCTTTTTTCTTTTCGAGCTTTTCTTTAAAATCTTCTATTTTATTGAGTAAAATTTTAGATTTTATCTTTTCGATTATTTCTTTCCCTTTTTCTATTTCTCTTTCAAGTTTCGAAATTTTATTTAGGATTTCTCTTCTCTTATTTTTTAAAGTTTCTATTTCGATTTCCATCTCTTTAATCTCTTCTTTTCTTTTTTCGAAATCGGAAGTAAATCTTGCAATCTCTTCTAAAATTTCTTCAAATTCTTCACCCTTTATTCCATTTTCTGCTAAAGAAAGTTTTAACTTTAAAAAGTTTTTTTCCCATAAGAGCTTAACTCGTTTAATTTTGATTTGTAAAAATAGAAGGATAAGAGAAAGCATTGTGAAAAATAAAGTAAATAATTTAAATATAAATAGATCTTTTTTTAAAAACCCTAAAAAAGAGATAAATAACATAACCATAGAAAAAACAAATAAAGGAACATTTGTAATTAAAGAAGAGGCTTTTGAAGAAACTTCTATAAATTTTTCTTTTAAATTTGTTAGCTCATAATTTGCTTTATCTATATTTGTTTTTTTCTTTTCTATTATTTTAAACTCTCCTCTTATCTCATTTAGTTCGTTTCCTTTAACTTCTATTTTTTCTTCGGTTTTGCTTAATTCTTCTTTTGACTCTTTTATTTCTCTTTCCATTCTTTTAAGTTCTTTTTCTACTTCTCTCCAGATATTGTAATCCTCTTCTGTAAATATCTCTAAATCTTTAAGTTTTTCTTCGCTTTCTTTTATTATACGAGATGCAGAAGAGGCTTTTTCATATGTTAATCTTTTCCTTGCTTCTTCAAACTTTTCTTTTAATATTTCTTTTTCTATAAGTGTATCTGAAATTTCTATTAGCTTTTTTTCAAGCTCTTCAAGACCTTCTTCTTTAAGTTGATTTTTAAGCTCTTTTATTTCTTCTAAGAGCTCCAAAGATTTTTTTATTTTTGATTTTAAAAACCCATCTTCTTTTTTGTTAGAGAATTCACAACTCGGTGTCAATTGGGTAATTTCCAAGATTTTTTCCTTAAGGAGTTTTATTCTTTTTGTCTTAAGACCTGTTAAACGATTTGTAATTTCTGAATAGAGAGAGGGTTCCGAATCAATTGATAAGTCGCTGTTTCTTATAATAAAGATATTTCTCCATTCTTCTTTAGAAATGGGTAAAAGATCATCGAGATGAATCTTTTTGCTAAGTTTCCTTTCTCCTTCTTCAGTTGCTATTACAACATATCCCTCAGGTTCTTCTTCTACTCTATCAATATTCTTAAAATATCTTGAGTTTCTACCAAGCAGTAGTTTTATTAGAGCTTCAAGAGTGAGGGTTTTCCCTGTTTCATTTACTCCGTAAATTAAGTTAAAAAGATCAAGGGTTATTTTCCCTTTATCGGAAAGAGGACCATAATTAATTATCCTGAATTCTTTTATTCTCATTTTTCGCTTTCAAGAATACTTCTTATAAATAAAGTTTTAATTTCTCTTTTTCTTTTCGTTGGAAATTTTTCCAATTTTTCTACGAAAATTTTAAAGAGATCATCTTCGGTTAAGTGCTTTATTCCTCTTGTTTTATTTTCAATTTCCAAATTCTCAAACCTGTATTCAATTTCTTTTATTTCTCTTTGGAACTCTTCTTCTTTTTCTTCTATATAACCTGTAATGGTTAACAAAACTTTTGCCTCTTTTGGAATTTCTTTTAATATTTTTTCTATTTCTTCTTTTATCTTAATTTTATCTTCTGGATTTATGGAGAGGTTTATTTTTTGGTAGTAAAATGTATTTATAAAATGTTGCTTTGGCGGCTTACCCAATTCAAAGAGATTTACCGATCTTTTCCCTATTTCTTTTCTTGTGATTGAGATAGGGGAACCAGGATATACAAAAAAGCCGTCCGGAGAAAGCGAGTATACCTGAAAATTAGTGTGGAAGTGTCCCGCAAGAACGTATTTTAAGTTAATATTTTCAAAGGCCGAGAGCCAAACACCCATATAATTGGTTTCTTCTTCTCCAAAATCAGAGCCAGAGAATGAGTGGTTAAGAAGTTCTCCATGGAAAAGAAGAATGTTTACCTTATTATCTTTGGTTGCAAGTTCTTTTATTTTTCTCAGATTATTTCGTATCTCTTCTGCGCCAATTTTTTCAAAGGGGTATCCAAAGAATCTTACATTTTCATATTCAAGAGGTTCATTTAATTTTCTTATTATTTTTATTTTTTCTCCGAGGAAAAAATCTGAATTAAACACTTTCTCATCGTGATTCCCTGGAATGATTATAAAGTCGTATTCTACATTATTCAAAAGAGGTCGAAGTTCAGGATATAGTTTATTGAAGCTTACTTTCTCATCAAAAAGATCCCCTGAGATAACAAAAAATTTTACTTTTTCTTTGTTTGCAAGATCAATTAAATGCACAAAAGCTTTCCAAGAATTATCTTCGTATTCTCTTAGGTGGATATCAGATGTATGTAGAATTTTTACCATAGCTTTTCAAGTTTAATTCCCTTATAATAATGATTTAAGATACTTTTGTAATTGTATCCTTCTTTTGCCATTTCCATTGCTCCATATTGACACATTCCAACTCCGTGTCCATAACCTTTTCCAGAGACAATTATTTGATTACCTTTAACCTTTATTTGAAACATAAGGGATTTTAAAGAACCACGATAATCGCTAAAAAGTCTTCTTATCGCATCTTTTTCTAAATAAAATTTTCCAATATCTGTATTTATTTCTATAGTTCTTACTCTATTTGTTTTTGTTCTCTTTGTTATTTTAATCCACTCAATTTTACCTGGGGCTTCTCCGAAAAGTTCCTTAATCTGTTTTTTCACATTTTCAAAGAACTCTTTCTTATCATAAATTCTCTCCCACCTATAGTGAGGAGATTTTCCACAGAAAGGTTCTCCAGATCCTTTAGAATCTTTAACGGATCTAAGATAAGGAATTTTTTCTCCAATCCAGACATTTTCGTTGTCTTCGGTAACTCCTCCACAAGTGGAAGAATATTTTGCGTCTATTACCTTTCCTTTGTATGTTGCAACTATTCCTCTTGTGGACTCAATGGCCCTTTCTATTAGATGATTGGGTTCACCCAATCCTTCGTAAACTTGGTGCCATATGGTAGGGCTAATATCAAAAGGTTCTCCGGATTTTATATTCGCCATAGCATAAGACCTTGCAGCTACTGCTTGAGCTTTCAATGCTTCTATTTGATCCTCTTGAAGTTTGCCAATTTCATAAGGCACAACCCCTTTTAAATATTCTTCTATCTTTACCTCATTTACTATTAAAATATCATAGCTTTTCAATATTTTTATTATTCCTGGATAAAGTTTTCCATCAATTTTAATGGGTTTATTCATTGGGTGAACTGTAATAGGGAGAGTTGGATCTTCTATGGTTCCTTCGGACGTTATAATTCTTAAATAAGGATTAAAATAAATAGAAATCTTACCTGAAATGAGCGTATTTTTCTCTGCTATAGAAAGCTTTATTTTTGAATCGGAAGAAAGTTCTAATTTTTCAGGATTTTTTTGAAGTAGTATTCTTACAGTAGGTTCTTCTTTTAATTTCCTGACAAAAAAAGGGGTACAGGAAATTGCAAATGTTAAAATGATAAAGAAAAAATTAGCTTTTGATTTCATTTATTATTTTTTCTATCTCTTTATAATGTGTTCCTTTCCAGAATACTCTATTACACTTAGGACATTTTTTAAAATCGTGGTGAACTTCAAAAATGTAGGGAGGGACTTCTTCTTTAATGGTTTCTTTTTTTACTTTTTTTATTAATTCATTGCAAACAGGACAACGGGAAAAAGGGGATTCTATTTTTAAGAATTTTATTACTTGTTTTAGCTGGTCAAAAAGATTTTCTGATTCTATTAATATTGCGTCCTCATATTTTTCTTTTAAGGCTTTGGATCTGGTTAAAATAATACGATTTTCATTTTTACTTTGATGTATTATTGTTTTGCCATTCGTGTTTCTATAATATGAAGTATCAAAACCTAAAAGCCTAAGCCATTTTGCGAGCCGTCCCAACATAAAATCACAGATGAATTTTGGAGATTCTCTAATATAGCCCTCCTGTTTCTCTAAGAAATCTTCCAATAATCGTAAATCCAAATATTATGGCCCATAAAATGCTCAAAAAAATGATTATTATTGTAAAAACCCCATTTAGAACAAAAAAAGTCTTGAGAGAGGAAAACATATCTCCGAGAGATTCAAAACCACCCTCGGTAACAGCTTTACAACTCTTTGATATTCGTAAGAGAATAATCCCAATCCATATTTGAATCCAGGCTATCACTGCACCTACAATTGTCATTGCATAAACTCCACCTGAGACAATCCAAAAAATTGCAAGAAATTTTATCCAACCACTCATTTCCTTACAACTTGTGCTCAATTTTTGCTCCAATTCTTTTTTTGTTCTCATTCTTCCTCCTTTATAGAGAAAATAGAGAAATACTATATTTAAGTCAAGGGTCTTTTTCTGAATCTAAAAGAAAGCATCGTTTCCCTTCCTTTTTTCTACAAGTTTTCTCCTCGCATTTATAACAGATTTCATTTTTTAAGTGGCCACCTTCAAAATATTCTTTAATGTTTTCAAGGGTTATTTTTGCGATATTATATAGCGCTTCCTTTGTGAAGAAACCCTGGTGGGATGTTATAAGAACGTTTTGGAATGTTAGAAGTCTTGCGAGAATATCATCACTTATCGTAGAAGAAGAAAAATCTTCAAAGAAATATTCGGTTTCTTCTTCATAAACGTCAAGTCCAGCATAACCAATTTTGCCTTTTTTTAGACCTTCTATAAGAGCTTTTGTTTTTATTAATTCTCCTCTACCTGTATTAATAATCATTACACCATCTTTCATTTTTGCTATACTTTTTTCGTTTATTATATATCTTGTTTCTGGTGTCAAAGGACAGTGAAGGGTAATCACATCAGATTTTTCTAACAGTTCTGTTAATTCAACATATCTAAAACCGTTTTTTTTAGCGTATTCTTCATCGGGCTTTGGATCCATTGCAAGAATATTCATTCCGAAACCTTTTAGAATTTCTATTACCACTCTTCCGATTTTACCCGTTCCAATTACACCTACAGTTTTTCCAAACATATCAAATCCTAAAAGACCGTCGATAGAAAAATTTCCCTCTCTTGAGCGAAAGTAAGCGCGATGTATTTTTCTGTTGAGGGCAAGCATTAAAGCCACTGTGT
Organism: candidate division WOR-3 bacterium; assembly: GCA_039804165.1. Taxonomy (NCBI): domain Bacteria; kingdom Pseudomonadati; phylum Caldifarciminota; species Caldifarciminota bacterium. The sequence goes on along the minus strand of JBDRZZ010000009.1, from coordinate 13,098 downwards.
GTTCGGCAACACTATGGGGCGAATAACTAGGAACTCTAACAATGTGGATGTTCCCAAAAGCTGCGCGGAGATCTACGTTGTTATAGCCTGCGCAACGGAGAGCGATAAGGTTTATCCCGTTTTGTTTTAGAATTTTTATAGTGGCTCTATCAATTGTGTCGTGAACAAAAGCACAAACACTATCAAAGCCTTTTGAAAGATTCGCAGTATCCTTGTTTAAGCGACTAGTGAAGTATTTTAACTGAAATCCATAATCTTTATTAACTAAGTCAAAAAACTCTTTATCATATCTCTTTGTATCAAAAAAAGCAACAGAAAATTTTTTATTCATTAAAACAATTTTTAATTATGTTTGACTTTTTTGCAACCCTTGACTAAATCAATTTTTTATTTTGTGGGAGTCTGGCAATGAAATATATAGCACTTTCCTCCAGAATTTTTAAATATTTCAATATCTCTTTATTAACCTTAATTACCCATTCTTTAAACATTGAATTTATTTCTGGTGTTATAATTCCGGATATCTACTTACTTTGCTTCATATTTTAATTTTTATCTTAATTACTGAGCTTAGCGATTACTAAGTATTCCAAACGCATCGAGAGCTCTTTTGTCTTTTAATTGATAATAAATAAAGGGACCTTTTTTCTTTCTGTTTTTATAAATTTGTGTATAACGTAAAGAGGTTCAAATGATGGAAAAAAGAGGCTGAGAAACTCTTTTTTATTTCTGGGATTGACAGAAAAGCTCTTTAGATTATTTTATATAAAATGATTAATTTTTATAAGTTAGTTTTTTCCTCTATAATTATAGGCACTCTTTTTCTAAAAGCGGAACCTTCTGGTGGACCATATGGACCAATAAGACAAACTTATGAATTGCCAGAGGTAAAAGGAAAGATTTATTATGTTGCTCCTTATGGAAGATCTGGCTCTATGGGAGAATCTATTGAAGACCCTACGACCTTAGAAGCAGCTATTGAGAGAGTGAAAACTGGAGATGCAATAATAATGCGAGGAGGAATTTACCGGACTGGAAATTTAATGTTGAATCAGGGGATAATTATCCAACCCTATAAAGATGAACAGCCTATATTAAAAGGAACCTATATAGCAAATGATTGGGAAAATTTGGGGAACGGGCTTTGGAAAACTAAGTGGAAATATTTATTTCCTTCTGAGCCTGCAGATTGGTGGCAAAGGCAATTCCACGGAAAAGAAACACCACTTCATCGTTTCAATAATGATGTAGTTTTTGTGGACGGAAAGTTCTTACAATCAGTTGGATGGGAAGGAGAAGTTAACGAAAATACTTTCTTTATTGATTACGTAAAGGAAGAGATATATATAGGGGTGGATCCTAAAAAACATTTAATAGAGATCACTGCTTTCCCTATAGGTATTATGAGAACAACTGGAGAATGTCATGGGAAAAGTTCGGATAAAAGGGGTCCAATAATAAGGGGAATAACTTTTACTCAATATGCCAGTAGGGCAATAGAAATTGAAGGCGTAGAGCCAGAGAGCCCTTCTCATGAGTCAAAATATGGAAAAGAAGTAATAGGAACTATTTTAGAAAATTGTGAAATTTCTAACTGTGGAGAGTTAGGTGCGAAACTTAGAGGAGATAGTCTTGTGGTTCGTCATTGCAAAGTTAGTAATACAAGCACGGAAGGTCTTTACATCGTTGCCTCTTCAGATGTTCTTTTAGAAAGAAATATATTTACTCAAAATAATATTGAGAGAATCACAGGATATTATCCTGCAGCGGTTAAAATTTTCAATCAATGCCACAGAGTTATCTGTAGGGATAATCTTGTTATAGATCTTCCATATTCTAATGGGATTTGGTATGATGTTGGAAATGTTGATGGTGTTTTTGTTAACAATTGGGTTCAAAATGTAGGGATTTTACAAAAAGAATTACCAAGAAGATATTGGCCAACCAATAATGGATTTTTCTTTGAAATTTCAAAAGGGGTGATTTGTGCCGGAAATGTATTTGTTAATTGCGAACAAGGAATTTTTATCCTCAATAGTTCAGGTGCTCAAATCTATCAAAACACATTTATAAATAGCACTGTTAATATTGGAAGAACAGGAAGAACCCCTGCTACTGATCGGCTTTTTGGTTGGCATTCAGCTACAGGTCCAGATGTAGAAAAAAGGGAAGGCCATATTTTTGTTAACAATCTTCTTGTGGGAGATGAGAATTTTAATAGGCCTCTATTTATAAGTTGGCAAGAACCATCTTTATGTAGAAAACTAAAAAAACCACAATTGAAAAAAATGGATTATAATGTTTATATAAGAAAAGAAGAAAAATCTGAACCTTTGATTCTGTGGGGGCCAATTGAAAATAATGAAGAATGTCAAATTCCTTTGAGGACCCCAAAGGATTTGAGTAAAATTTATAAAGATTTTTCTACCCATAGTCTTTATTTTCTTAATTACAGAGACCCTATATTTAGAAGCTGGGAACTTGGTAATTATCAATTATTAAAAAATTTCCCAAATGCAGGGACAATTTTACCAGAAGAAGTAAAGAAATTTCTTGGAGATAACGTTGGGGAGAGTCCTTTTGTTGGGGCTTACCCTCCAGGTCAATAAGGGAGTTTTCTTGAAATTTGTTTTTGTTTATACAACCTTACCCAATAAATTAATTGCAAAGAAGATAGGTAGAATATTAGTGGAAGAAAAATTGGTTGCCTGTGTTAACTTTTTCCCAATTGAGTCTATTTATAGATGGAAGGAAAAATTAGTAGAAGAAAAGGAATTTATTCTTATTATGAAGACAAGAAAATCTCTATATAAGAAATTAGAAAAGAGGCTAAAAGAGATTCATCCATATGAAATTCCTGCGATTGTTTCTTATGAGATTAAAAATGGCTTTATTCCTTATCTATCCTGGATTGAAAAGGAAACCATAAGAGATAAATAAAAAATATTCTTTATTTCACGAGAATCAGTTTTTGTTTTGCTATTAGATTTTCTTGGATAAGATAAACTAAGTAAATCCCTTGTGGCACTTCCTGTGGAATCCATTCTATCTTATAGCTCCCAATTTCCATATTCCCGGAAAGTAAAGTCTTTATTTCTTCTCCAGCTAAATTATAAATCTTTAAGCTTACAAAACCTCTTTTAGGAAGATCAAAAAAGATTGTAGTCTTTCCACTAAATGGATTTGGGCTATTATACAATTTTAGAGTGCTAATATTTTCTATAGGTTCTTCAATTCCTTGCCCAAGAAGAGCTGACTGAATTGCATAATAAGCTGGTTTTGCAGAATAGTTAGAATCAGCTCCGTTGAAGAGAGAGGGGTACCATTCAATATGCCATCCAAAATCATCTTGTATATTCCAAGTATTCCAGCCAACTTTGCCTGTAAAACGTTTTTCAAGTAGAATATCTAAAATAGCGCGATAGGTAACAGCTTGTTTTTCAAAATTCTCTGGGGTCGCACCAGTTTTAATCCAAACACTTGCTTCTGTAATATGAAACTCAAGACCTTTGCTATGCGCCCAATCAATTAAATTTCTTAAGGCGGTTAAATTATTACTATTTTTTTCCCATCCTACATCAACATGGGCTTGCCAACCTATTCCATCTACACGGAGCCCTAAATTATCTATAAGATGGCTTATTGTTTTTTTTATTAAAGTCCAAGAAGAGTTCGTTGGATCTTCGTGGTGATTGTAAATAAGCTTAATATCAGGAGCGTATTCATTTGCAATCTGAAAGGCTTTTGTTATGTATTTAGGTATAATTAATTTACCTTCTGGTAATTGGAAAGTATCTAAACCAATCTTATACCAAGGGCATTCCCAATCGGGAATTCCAGGCTTATCCTTATGCCAAGAACCTTCTACAGCAGTTTCATTTACAACGTCCATATATTTAATTTGGGTTGAATCATTATATTTCTGGCAAATAGCTCTTAGAAATTGAGTCATATTTGTATCAAGTTCGGTAGGGGTTCTACTATCGTCTCGTGCCCAAGGAGAACATTGAGGACCAATAGGGCAATGCATTCTAAGTATTTCAATTTCACGACCATAGTAACTCTTGCACTTTTTCATATAAGTAAACCAAGCATCAGCTTGTGACCAATTCCAAGTTGAATTATCAGGATGAATCCATTCTTGTTTAAAATCATTTTCAGGAGTTACATAGTTAAATTCATAACATAAAATTCTTCCCACTTCTCCGCCCAAAGCTTGTTGGCTTCCTGTGGTTCCACCAATAATAATACTATCGCCATATACGGGATCTCGATATTTCTCTACCACAATCTCTCTTAGCCTGGGGCCAGAGGGTATCTTATAAGCGTAGATTTCTGAGATACATATTAAAAATAATATAAATATACGTTTCATTCTAACCTCCCTAAATCCTTTAAATAAAAATAATTTTGAATTTGAATTTTGTCAAGGCTTGATTAAAATTATGTATTTTTTATTTTTCTAATATATGAAAGAAGCAATGTTTTATGAAAAAATTGAAAATAAAAAAGTTAGGTGTCATCTTTGCGGTTGGAATTCTATTCTTCCTTTTGGATGTATAATAGAGAAAGATAAAACAGGTATTTGTAGGGTAAGAAAAAATATTGATGGCACACTTTACTCCCTTATATATGATAAGATAAGTTCAATGGTAGTTCACGAAATAGAAAGAAAACCTCTTTATCACTTTGCACCTGGAACTAAGGCATTCTCAATATGCACTCAGGGTTGTAACTGGAGATGTAAATATTGTCAAAATTGGGCGTTAAGTCAAGGTGAAATATATGGAGAAGGAATTACTCCAAAAGAAATTGTGAAAAGAGCAAAAGAATCGGGTTCAAAAGGTATAAGTTACACTTTTACAGAACCTATAATATTTTATGAATTAACTTATGAAACATCCAAGATCGCTAAGAAAGAAGGGTTATACACTACATATGTGACTAATGGATTTATAAGTCCAGAGCCGATAAGGGAAATTTCTCCTTATCTTGATGCTGTTGTTGTAAATTTTAAGGGTTCTGGAAATTTAGATTTTATGAAGAGATACGTTGGAGTTCCTTCTATAGAACCTATTTACAATGCATTACTGGAATTTAAAAGAAATAATATTCATATTGAGATAACTGATTTAATTCTCCCTGAAGTTGGGGATTCTAAAGAAGATATTAGAAAACTTACAATTTGGATAAGGGATAATCTTTCACCCGAAACACCTTTACACTTCTTAAGATTTTATCCTGATTATAAAGTCTTAGATCTTCCATTTACCCCGATTGAAACACTAAATGAAGCATATAAAATAGCGAAGGATGAAGGTATGAGATATGTTTATCTTGGTAATGTTGACGATAGTAGGTTAAATACTTACTGTCCAGAATGCGGAACACTTTTAATAGAGAGAAAATGGATGAAATTAATAAGTATAAAACTTAAAGATTCAAGATGCCCTATTTGTGGAACTTCTATAAATATAAAAGGAATAGAATATGCTAATTATTAGTGGATTAGACTTAATTAATGAAAGAAGGCTTATTACATATATAAGAAAAAGGAAGTTATGGATGAAAAAGGGGAATTAATCAAAATATTGGTTGAGTTTTTAGGAGATAGGTTTTCTTCCCGGTTAAGAATAGATCTTTCTTCTATTAAAAACGAAGAGATTTTTAAATGGTTTATTGCTTCCATTCTTTTTGGAGCGAGGATTTCTGAAACTATTGTTATAAATACATATAAAGAGTTTGAAAAAGAAAGAATAGTTTCCCCTTATATGATATTGAAAACTGGTTGGGATGGACTAGTAAGGATTTTAGATAATGGTGGATATGTGAGGTATGATTTTAAAACAGCTACTAAACTTTTAGAGGTTATAAAGAACTTTAAAGAGATGTATGGAGGAGATTTTAACAAATTACAAAAAGAAGCTAAAGATCCAAAGGATTTAGAAGATAAAATAAAAGCTTTGGGGAAAGGAATTGGAGAAGTTACTGTAAGGATTTTCTTAAGAGAATTACGAGGACTTTGGGATAAAGCAGATCCTCCTCTTTCTCCTTTAGCTCTTAGGTCGGCCATAAATTTAGAGTTAATAAGTAGGGAGGATGATGTTTTCTCGGGCTTAGGAAAACTAAAACTTCTTTGGAGAGAAAATAAAATAAAAGATAAAGAATTTGTAGATTTTGAGACAGCTCTAGTTCGCCAAGGAAAAGATTTTTGCCGAAGAAGAAAATGCGGTGAGTGTATAGTGAAAAAATATTGCTCTTTAGGTTTGGAATCAAAAATTTCCTAAAAGTTAGCCTTATATTTAAAAATAATATTTAATTTTTAAAAATAGCTCATCATTTTCTTTTATTCTTCCAAAATTAGTCGTATTCTTACCGTCTATCCATCTGATTCCAAGAGTAATTTCGGCATCCTCAAGAGGATAATAGGTGGCTTCTGGTGATAGAATAAGAGCGTAGTTGTTTTTTATATCTTTTAAATCTTTTATTTCTATCCCCCCAGCTAAGGGAGTTATTTTTATTTTATCATCTAAAAGCTTCCTTTCTACTCCAAACATAAAATAATCTTCCAGATTATCCTTTCCTCTTTCGTGAATAAAGCCATGGAGATACTGAATATTAATGTAAATGCCATTTTTGAAAGTGTAATCTGTCCCAAGAACATATTTAACATAAGGATTGTCGTCTAAAACAATTGATTCTTGTATACCCATTCCTAGAGCGGACAAATCTGTCGTTAGGTTTACTTTCTCAGGGAAAAATACTGCCGCTTCAGCCCAAATTCCAAAACTACCCAAAGCTCCTGCAAAATCCATCCCTACTATCTGGATTTTCGGATAGATTAGTTCGGTCGCAATATCTATTTCCCCTGGAGTGTCTGTAGGGATAAATGTCACTTTTCTTGCTAAAGGTAAATCATCTCTACCATATACATAACTTAAAGAAAAATCATAATCAAAAAGATTTTTTGATATTTTACCTCCCATTATAGAACTTTCTTTAGGATTGTTCTTTGGCATAATAATGGTGTCGGTTGAATTTCTGAGAACAAGCCCGGAAGGTAATTGTATAATAGAAGAGAAAAGAGAAGCCCAGTTACCTCGTGGTAAAACACTAGGCGTAAAATGAGGAATATAAACACCTGTAAATGTCCAATCTCCAAGATAATAAGAAGATCTGAGTCCATTAGAACCCAAATGTCTTCCGAAATCCCAGATATCTTCAAGATCATCTGGATTAAGATTATCGGTTGGGTTTAGCTTATCTGCTACCCCCCATGCAATGCGTTGCTTTCCAATCCGAACATCAAGATTATTGAAAAGAAATCCGTAAAAGTCAATATATACTTCCCGGAGTTCTAAATTCAAAGGAGAAATTTTATCTTTACTACCCAAATCAGAACTATTTTTCAGTGTTGAAAAACCTAATGTTCGGAGCCAGATTTCGCTGTAAAAATGAGCTTTTTCTCCTGGATTAGTCTCTCCTTTTAGACTAAGCCTATATTCTTCCCAGGAAAATTCGTTATTACCTTTTAAACGAATCCTGTTATCGGTTTGGAAATAGCCATTCCATTTAGCATTATGTGATGTACTCTCTTGGCCAGGAAGAGGATAAAAAAGACAAAGGAGTAGTAATTCTATTATTAAACATATACGAAAGACCATTCTGTTTACCTCCTTTATTATCTACTTAAATAACGTTCTGTGAAAATTTCGTCGGATAGTTTTGAATCGAATTTTATCTCTTCTAAAATCATTATTGTCTTATGCCTTGCTTTTAAATCTTCCATTTCGGATTCTCTGGATATCCAATAGTTTCCTACCGTTTCAATTCTTTTATTTGTCATAACTTTATAGAGATTCTCTCCTTTATCATAATATTCAATTTTACTTGTGCAAAAGTTATCGCACCTCACCCACATAATCAACTTCGAATAATCCGTCTTGACCCCTTCTTTAGGTTTAAGTTGAAGAATGAAATGATTTTCTTCTTTTTTAAGTAGCTCTGGTATGTATTTTTCTGAATATCTTATCGCCTCCATATCTTCATAGGTAAAATCAGTCCCTGCGAATTTTGTATTTTTTATATGGGAAGCAATTCGCCTTGTTTTTTTGAAGGCTGGTAGATATAAATACATAATATCATTTGGAAGAGAAAGAACACCAATACCCTTCTGAGAAGCGGGGGATAGAAATTTCACTAATCTTTTGTGACTTCCTTTCTGAAGCATGCTTATTTCTCGTTCTTCTATCCCCTTTTCGTCAATAAGAATAATTTTTACTTTTAAGCTCTGGTCCTCTGGAGCGTTAACAACATTATCGACTTTCTCAAGTATTTGAGAGGCAGTTAGTTTTTCTTCTTGTGCTTTAATTGGTAGACTACTTATTATAATTAAAACACATAGATTTACTGAGAATATTTTTTTCATTTTTGACCTCCCTTTTTATAATTTTACCCATTTTTCTTTAGTTAAAAGAATTATTGCTGGTAAGATGGTTAAAGTAGCAGTTCCAGAACTTAGCATTGTAATTGCTATAAGAATTCCAAGGTGTTGAAGTGGGACAAGATTACTCATAACTAAAACTAAAAAGCCCATCGTTACAGTTAACACATTGATTAATATTGCCTTGCCTACTGTGTTTAGGGTGGTATTCAATGCTTCAGCTTCATTTCTATTTTTAAAAAATTCTTTGCGAAAGCGGTTTGTAAAGTGTATTGGGTAATCAATTCCAATTCCAATGGAAATACTACCTACAAGCACTGTTGCCAGGTTCAAGGGGATTCGTAAAAACCCCATAAAACCAAATAGAATTAAAAGAGTAAGTACGATTGGAATAATCCCGATAAATCCCTCCACAAATGACCGCTGCAAAAGAATCATACATATAAATACAAAAATAATAGCGATAATTAAACTCAATAACTGACTTCGAATAATAGCCCTATCCATGTGTTGATAGATAAATGGTATTCCTGTCACCTCAATAGTTATAATAGAAGAATCCGTATTTTTGCTGATATATTCTTGAATGTTCTTGTCTAATTTGTCCATTTCTCTTGGATTATCAACAGTTGACATAGTTGCTTGAATAATTGCTTCTTTCTTGTCTTGAGAAACTAATTGTTCTATCATTTCTTGACCCTCAATAAGAAACCATAAATTTTCTATTTTTTCTTTGCTATCTGGAATTTTTTTGCCTTCTCCTATTACATCATTCATTTCTTCTATAATATCCACAATTGACTGGGGATTATAAATGTATTTTTGTGATTTTATAAATTCTTGTAATTTTTTCATTTCGTTTAAAACTTTTGGTTCTTGGATGTCGCCCTTTATCAAAAAATAAACAGGAAGGTCTCCATAAAATTTGTTCCGTATCATTTCTGAAGACTTCCTCATTTCACTTCCTGATTTAAAGTATTTTGTCATATCTGAACTTCTTTTAATCGTTATAATATTAGAAGCGCTAAAGAGACAAATTAATATTCCTATAATAACGATAGGTTTCTTATTCTTTAAAATCCATCTACCGAGCATATTTGCAAACAGATTAAATTCTTCTTTGCTTTTTTTCTTATGAATACTTTTATTCACCGAAGTATTCTTGACTGGTAAAAATGACAGGAGAGAGGGCACAAAAGTAACAGAAATTATAAAAGAAAAGAGAATTCCAAAAGCCGAAAGAATGCCGAAATCCCGAATTACAGTTAAATAAGAACCAAAAATAAAAGAAATAAATCCTATCATTGTTGTTATTGCCGCTAAAAATATTGGTAATGCAACTTCATTTAAGGAAAATTTGATTTGGTTAATCCTATCATTAAATTTTTCCTCATCTTCAGAAACCCTACAGATCACATGAATACAATAAGCACTGCCAACTGCAATTAAGATTATAGGAATCACATTTGTAACCAAGGTGATTTGAATTTTAAATATGTTCATTACTCCGAGTACCCAGATAATACTAATAAGAACAGAAAGGATTGGAAGAATAACTCCTCTAAAAGAATGGTAGCTTAAAAATAAAACTATTACAATTATAAGAAGAGAAAGAATAAGCAGAAATCTTAAGTCCTTTAAAATAATTTTATTCACTTCAAGTATATTAAAAGAATAACCTGCATAATAAACTTTTTCTTCTATATTTGCTTCTTCAACAATTTTCTTTATTTCCTTAGCTATCTTTACTTCATCACTTCCATCTCTAATCCGACAAATAATTAAAGCTGCCCTCGAATCCTCTGAAACTATCCGTCCCTTGTACATATCCTTTGAAAGGGTATAGTTTTTTAAACTCTTAAGTTCCTCTTCAGTTGTAGGTAAATTATATTCATCAATAAGCTTTGCGATTTCTATCCCTTCAGGAGTCTTTTTAATATCAAGAATATTTGTCAAACTTGTCACATATGAAACACCATCAATGAGCCTGAAATTAGAGGTTAAATAGTTAATTCTTTCAATTGTTTCTTTTGTAAAAATTTCATTCGATTCCAAGGCAACCATTGCTATATGTTTTCCACTATATTTTTCACTGATATAATTCAGCGTTCTTACTATCTGATCACTTTTGGGAAGATAACTCGAAAAATCCGAATTGATTTTCAGATCTTTAATAAAATACCCAAATATAAAAGTAAGAAGAGAAACCACAAAAATAATTGGTATACGGCATTTAATTACTAGATTGGGAAACTTCCCCATCTTACAAATCCTCTTTTATAAATGTAGACCAATTTGGTCTTTTGTTCGTCTCATAGGCAAAAAATTTTTTATCTTTTAACTATTCCATAAAAAAGAATCTCCAATAAATTATCAATATATCTTTCGGCTTTTTTAACATCTTTTTCTTTAATCCAAGAGTATTCCATACCTTTTAAGATAGAAACAATAGTGCTTGCTGCCCTATCTAAATTTTCGATTTCATAAACTCCCCTTTTACAACCTTCCTTCAATATTTCTTTAATTACTTCAATTTCTTCTTTATCGTATTTTTCTCTTAACTCTTCAATATAATCATATTGTTTGAGATATTCATCTTTTAATGCACTATATAGATTTGCCAGCTGGTTTATCATACGCATTCTTGTTAAAATGTAAACGTGTAATTTTCCCTGAGGGGTGTTTTCACGACTAACCGTTCTTGTTATTTCTTCTCTAAACAAACTAGCTTCTTTCTCTATTATTGCTTTGAAAATTTCTTGCTTGCTTGTAAAGTAATGATATAAGGAACTTTTTGCCTTATTGATTGATTGTGCAATCTCGTCCATTGTTGTTTTTCTAAAACCGAATCTCGCAAATATGTCTTGAGCCGACTTTATAATAATTTCTCTAAGATCTTTTTGTGTTCTTTCCATCTTTCTTCTCCTTAATTGTATATATCGACCAAATTAGTTTTATATTCGAAATATAAAAAGTTTTATGAAAAAGTCAACCCCTCTTTATGGAATTATTTCGGCCTCTTTTCTATGTTTAAATTACTTTTTATTTTGGGGTGCTTAGGATTTTCTTTATTTCTTCTACAGATGGAACCTTACCTGAAATAACAACTTTTCCATCGATAATCACGGCAGGTGTCATTCTGACTCCAAGTCTTGCGTATTCTCTTATATCGTAAAGATGAGAAATCTCGGCAGAAAGTTTCAACTGGGCGCAGGCTTCTTTTACAGCCTTCTCGGTCGCCAAGCACCTTGGACAACCAGGTCCTGCAATTTGAATTTTCATCTATTACCTCCTTTTAAAACAATTTAAAGATGTAAGCCAATACATAGTAAATTCCAACCAGAATAAAAATAATTCCTGTAACTTTCTTTGTAATCGCTTCAAGTTTGACTGCTCTTTTATACATTCTGCCTATGTGGGAAGAACCAAGAGCAATGAAAATAGCAAAAAGTAAAACAGGTAACCCCGTTCCCATTCCATAAAATAGCGGCAAAATCACTCCTGAATTTGCCTTAAGTGCGATAGGTATAAGACTCCCAAAAAATAGAGCGGCAGAAACAGGACAGAACGCAAGAGCGAAAAGCATTCCCAAAAATAGAGAGCCGAAAATGCCTATCTCGTCGAGTTTTCTCTGCCAGGACTCAGAAACGAAAATGCTCGGTATTTTTATGTTAAACAACAAATCAAGTAAAAACATTCCCACCAGAATCAGAAGTATTCCCAGGATTTTGTTGATGTAGAGCTGGAGGAAATTCGAAACGAGGGGAATATTAACGGCTGCCCTAACAACGAGAAAACCAATAACAATATAGGTTATCGCTCTTCCCATTGTGTAGAGAATCCCAGATAGAAGAACAACAGCCTTATGCACAATTCTGTATGACACAAATGATATCGCAGCAATATTGGTTGCAAGAGGACAGGGACTTATCGAAGTCAATATCCCAAGCCATAATGCCGTAAGGAGTGGTAGAATTCCCATTATCTTGTGTCCTCTAAAAACTTCTCCACTTCATTTTTAACATATTGATAGAAATTTTCTTTACTGTGAACATAAGACCAGACCTCGGTGAGATTTTTCCATTTTTTCTCCTTATTATCTTCCCAGAGTGAAATTATGAGAGATTTTGTGTATAGCTGGTAATCCTGGATGAAATGTCTATTTTCTGGTTCCTCTACATTTATAGAACTGAACTCCAATATTCCATCCTTCAACTCCCTTGCGAAATAAGATTCGATTGCTTCTTTTGAATATCTTTCAATTGTAAGGCAGGTGGGGCATCGGTGGGTTCCATGAAAATAGTAGGCAAGCACTTTTTTCTTCTTCTCTTCTTTTTTGGGAGCCGAATTTTGCGTTTTTGTTTCATTCTTTGTTGCATTAACATCAGGAATTTCAGGGGCTTTTTCAGTAATAGTATCCACCTCCTCTCGGATTTCTTCCTTTTGCATTTTTTCCTCTTTTTTATTCATGATTTCTCCTTTGATTAGATAAGCAATGCTAAGTAGGACAAAAGCGAGAAGAAGAACAGAAATCACTTTTTTCACCTTCATTTTTTCTCCTTAAAATATAAAGTTTCCAAAGAACCATCCTACCAAAGTTCCAAGAACAACAATAAGAGGGACATAGACAAGGGCTTTTTTAACCCCGAATACTC
>JBDRZZ010000008.1 GCA_039804165.1 candidate division WOR-3 bacterium | reverse complement strand
CAACTAAATCTAATAACTCGGGATCCTCTACCATGTCTACTTTGTTTACATAAACTACTATAGCAGGAACATTAACCTGCCTCGCTAATAAAACATGCTCCCTCGTCTGAGGCATCACTGAATCAGGAGCACTCACAACTAATATTGCACCATCCATCTGAGCAGCACCAGTTATCATATTCTTTATGTAATCAGCATGACCAGGACAATCTATGTGAGCATAATGCCTCTTCTCCGTCTCATACTCAATATGAGCTAACTGAATCGTTATACCCCTCGCCTTCTCCTCCGGAGCTTTATCTATCTGATCAAATGGAACAAACTCAGCTAACCCCTTAGCCGATAAAACCTTTGTTATCGCAGAAGTCAACGTGGACTTCCCATGATCTACATGTCCAATCGTCCCAACATTTAAATGCGGCTTCGTCCTATCAAACTTGCCCTTCGCCATTATATACCTCCTTAATATAATAAAAATATAAACCCCTTCTTTTTGAGGCTTTTGAAACCTCCAATTATCCTTTACTTTTTTAAAAAACCTAAAAAGTTTTATGGTATAATATAAAAAATATTCATCTTGTCAAGGGTTTTTTTAAATTTTTTTTTAAAAGGGGTTGATTATTTCTTAATTTTTAATAATATTTTTAAAGTGCTGGTGTAGCTCAACCGGTAGAGCGGCGCATTCGTAATGCGCAGGTCAGCGGTTCGATCCCGCTCACCAGCTAAAAATGAATATAAATGGAGAGGTGACCGAGAGGCCGAAGGTGCACGATTGGAAATCGTGTTCCCATTTAATCGTGGGACCAGGGTTCGAATCCCTGCCTCTCCGTTATCAAAAAGGGAATTAAACTTTCTTTTATTTTTTAAAGAGATTTATAAGAAACTATCTTGAGTTTACCACTTTCCAGTCTTAAGATATTCGTCAATTGCTTTAGCTGCTTTCCTCCCCGCACCCATCGCAGCAATAACAGTTGCCTCCCCTGTAACAATATCCCCTCCTGCGAAAACTCCAATCTTAGAAGTTTTTCCTGTCTCTGGATGAGCTTCAATATATCCCCATTTATTTCTTTTTATATCTGGAGTAACATTTAAAAGAAGAGGATTAGCAGTTTGTCCAATAGCCACAACAACTGTATCCACCTCATAAACAAATTCACTTCCAGGAATTGGAATTGGTTTTCTCCTACCGGAACTATCCTTTTCTCCAAGTTCATTCTTTATCATCTCAATTCCCTTAACCCATCCATTTTCATCTCCAATAAATCTTACAGGATTTACAAGAAAATCAAAAATCACTCCTTCCTCTTCTGCATTCTCAACTTCTTCCTTTCTTGCGGGAAGCTCCTCTTTTGACCGGCGGTATATTATATGAACTTCTTTCGCTCCAAGTCTAACCGCACATCTACTAGCATCCATAGCTACATTCCCTCCGCCTACAACAGCAACTTTTTCCCCTACAATTATTGGGGTATCGTATTCAGGAAATCTATAAGCCTTCATTAAATTTATCCTTGTAAGAAACTCATTGGCCGAGTATATTCCTAAAAGATTCTCTCCTTCTATTCCAAGAAACCTTGGAAGACCTGCTCCAAGACCAAGAAAAACAGCTCCATAACCTTCTTCAAAAAGCTCTTCTATGGTAATAGTTTTCCCCACTATCACATTACATTCAATTTCCACTCCCATTTCTTTTAGTTTTTCAATCTCAAGATTTACAATTTCCTTAGGAAGCCTGAATTCTGGAATCCCATAAACAAGAACCCCTCCTGGTTTATGAAGAGCTTCAAAAATTTTAACTTTATATCCAATTCTCGCACAATCTGCCGCGACTGTAAGCCCTGCAGGACCAGAACCCACAACCGCAACTTTTTTATTATTAATCTTTTTCACTTGCCAACTTTCTTTTGAATAATTTGCTTCATAATCCGAAACAAATCGCTCTAATCTCCCTATTGCTATCGGTTCAAATTTCTTCCCCAAAACACATTTTGCTTCACATTGAGTCTCTTGAGGACAAACCCTACCTGTAATCCGTGGTAGGGCATCATCTTCTTTTATCTTTCTTGCAGCCTCAACAAATTTTTTTTCTACAATCAATCTAATAAATTCCGGGATATTAATATCAACAGGACATCCTTCAATGCAAAGCGGTTTAGAACATTGAAGGCATCTTTTAGCTTCTCTAATTGCTTGTTCCTCAGAATATCCAAGAGCAACTTCTTCAAAGTTCTTGATTCTCTCTTTCGGATCCTGTTTCGGCATTGGTTCACGTTTAAGTTCTTCTTTAATACTCACGTTTCTCCTCACTTACACAATTTTCATAAAGCCTAAGGGCTTTTTCCTCTTCTTTCTTATAAATAGAAAGACGCTTTATAAGTAAATCAAAATTTACCTTATGCCCATCAAATTCAGGACCATCCACACAAGCAAACTTAGATTCTCCTCCAACTTCAACCCTACATCCTCCACACATCCCCGTTGCATCCATCATTATTGAATTCAAAGAAACAATTGTCTTTACATTATACTTCCTTGTCATCTCTGAAATTTTTTTCATCATTAAAGCAGGACCAATAGAAACAACAAGATCCATTTTTCTACCTGCATCAATAAGTTCTTGAAGCCCATTAGTGGTGAATCCCTTTTTTCCATAAGAACCATCGTCTGTAAAAATATAAAATTCATCTGAATATTTTCTAATTTCATCTTCTAAAATAACATATTCTTTACTTCTAAAACCCATAATAGAAATTACATAATTTCCTTCCTCTTTAAATGCTTTTGTTTCAGGATATATAATTGCAGCCCCAACCCCTCCACCAATCATTACCACAGTTCCTACCTTAACAATCTCTGCAGGCTTACCAAGAGGCCCAACAACATCAGAAATATAATCTCCTTCCTTCAGAGTTCCAAGCTTAAAAGTGGTTTTACCCACTTCTTGAACAAAAACTGTAACTGTCCCTTTCTCCTTATCCACATCTGCAATTGTAATAGGAATCCTTTCTCCCTTTTCATCAATTCTTATAACCACAAATTGCCCAGGTTTATAATTCTTTGGAACCAAAGGTGCTTCTATTACAAATTTATTTAAATTTTTACCTACCACTTCTTTTTTTAAAATCCTAAACATTTGTAACTCCGTGTGGAAGGAAATATATATTAACTTTCAATTTTTGTCAATCCAAAAATTTTTCTTTTTTATATTAAGCTTAAAATAGCGACCATCAAATAGAAAGTTGAGATTCCATTAGAGAAAATATCACTCTTGACATTTTAATAGCATTCTGTATATTTTTCAAAAATCGTTTTAAAAATGAATTCTTACTTGTCTAAGATAAATTATCGTTATAAAGTTTGGGCACAAGACTTTTTGGTCTTTTCTCTATCCTTATTTGCTATAATTTTTAGAGTCCATTCTCAACTAATTTATGAATTTCAACGCCCTATATTTTTTACATATTGGGATTTTCTAAAACAGCATCTCTCTATCTCGGGTGGGCTTGTAGACTATATTTCTGCCTTTTTGGGACAAATTCTTGAATATCCTTTAATTGGAGCTTTATTTCTTTCTGCAATACTCTTGGGGATTGCATTTTTTACAAAAAAAATCACAAATATCCTCTGGAAAACCCAGATACACACTATTCATTGGATTCCCGGAATATTCCTTCTTTTTTTATATGCTTATTATCAAACACCTTTATCATTAGGAATTGCCACTCTTATTGTATTAATTTTTACTTGGTTATTCATTAAATGGAATCTAAAATCTCAACTAGTTAAAATAGGAATATATACAATTTTAAGTGGGGTTTCATTCTGGATTTGCGGAGGTGCTTTCTTAATTTTCACAATTTTCTGTGCTATTTGGGAATGGATAAATTTTAAATCCAAAAGGAGCTTATTTTACCTTTTAATTTCTGGACTATTTTGTATAATTGGTTCCTTTTTCTCTCTTACTTCCTTTCGGCAAGCTTGCCTACATCATCTTCCAATTGAAGGATCTTACCCCCCTCTTTTTGCCCGTTTGGGATTTCTTCTAATTTTTCCTTTAATTGGAGGTTTTGCGTTTTTCGCTTCTCTATTAGACAAGATAAGAAACAAGTTCAGAAAAATAAAAGATTTAATATGGGTTGGAGGAACAATTTCTATTCTATTTACTCTTTTTCTTAAAATATGGATTGGCTTTAACTCTTCCCTTACAAAACGCTTAATGGTTTTCCGCGCATCTAGAAAAATGGATTGGGAAAGCACTCTTAGGATTGGTAAAAAACTAACGTCTATAAATCCTCATCTTACAATTCAAATAAATAGAGCTCTTTACTACAAAGGTCATCTCTTAGACTCGGCTTTCGCATACCCTCAATGGTTTGGACCCATTGGGCTTCTTCCAAATCGGGAACTTTGCTTTGAGAATCCGGAAGTAGCTTGTGAACTTTTCTTTGAACTTGGTCTTATTTCGGAGTCTTTACACTGGGCTAATGAATCTATGGAAGTTAGTGGGCAAACTCCCGAAATATTAGATAGAATAGGTCTTATTTATCTTCTAAAAGGCGAAAAAGAAACTGCTAAGATGTTTTGGAGAAAATTAAAATACACTATAAAAAGCCGAACGAGAGCGAAATTTTTACTCGGATTGGCAGAAGAAAAAGACTTATTTGAAAAAGATAGAACCCTAAAAGAATTCCAAAGTTTAATCCCAGAGAATGATTTCATTTCAATAGCAGAACCATCAGAGAGAGAACTTTTGATTTTACTCCAACAAAATCCTAAAAACAGAATGGCATTTGAATATTTAGTGGCTTATGAACTCCTAAGAGGGAATCTTAGAGTAATATGGGAAAACATAAACAAATTTAAAACTTTTGGATATAATAGAATTCCTCGGCACATTCAAGAAGCAGTTGTTCTTTATGCCTTCCTATCAAAATGGAGACAAATTGACCCATTAAAACCTTATGTTAATTCTTATATTTTTCAGCGTTTTTCAAAATTTCAATCTCTTCTTCTTCAAGCTCAATTAGATAAAACCTCCTTAAATGAACTTAAAGAGGAGCTCGGCGACACTTATTGGTATTATTGGTTCATAAAATTTATTGGAGAGAAGAAAAAATGAAAAAAGCAATTTTGTTTTATATAATTTTTTTTAACTTTTGGGTTGGATGCTCTTCTTCCCAAACTGAAATGCTCGTTCCCCGTTCACCAACAATTTCTCCGGATTACTCTGGAATTACGATTCCCCCAAATATCGCTCCTTTAAATTTCCGAATTGAAGAAAAGGGAACTCAATATAAGGTAGAAATACAAGGTTCTTATGGGGCTCCCATTAAAATTTTTAGGAAATCACCTATTATCAAAATTCCTATGAAAGCCTGGAAGAATTTTCTATCTTTAAATAGAGGAAATTCCTACAAAATAGAAATTGCAATAAAAGATTCTTTGGGTAATTGGCTTCGTTTCTCTCCTATTATAAATCAAATCGCTTTAGACTCTATTGACTCTTATATTGCTTATCGTCGCCTTGGCCCTTTATATACCTACTGGAAAAAAATGGGGATCTATCAGAGATGTATTGAAAATTTTGAAGAGTCTCCCATTCTTATCAATAGATTAACTCAAGAAAATTGTATTAACTGTCACAATTTCTTTAGTAATAATCCGGAAAAATGGCTTTTGCATTTAAGGAGAGGTCCAGGCACAGCAATGTTATTAGTGCTTGGAAACGATGTATACAAAATTGATACAAGAACTGCATTTAATCAAGCTCCTGTAGCCTATCCTGCCTGGCACCCATCTGGAAACCTCATTGCATTCTCAATAAATAAACTTCTTTTGTTTTACCACTCCATTGGGGAGCCAAGAGACGTATTAGACCGAGCCTCAGATTTACTAATATATGATATCCCTTCAAACACTATAACAACCGATTCTCAAATAGCAAACCAAAACAGAATGGAAAACTGGCCTACCTGGTCAGCGGATGGAAAATATTTATACTTTTCAAGTGCTCCTAAACTTGAAACCTACGAGGATCCATCCCAAAAAGAACTAGCGTATAATAAAATTCAATACGATTTAATGCGGATTCCTTTCGAAGAAAAGACAAAAACTTGGGGTAAATTAGAGCTTGTCCTCTCCGCATCTAAAGTTGGAGGGAGTATCAATCAACCCCGTGTTTCCCCTGATGGAAATTTTGTGCTTTTCACAGTTTCTGCATATGGAAATTTCCCTGTTTATTTATCTAGTTCTGATCTATATCTTTTGAACCTTTCTTCCGGGGAAACAAAAAAATTAGAACTCAACACCGAATATACAGAAAGTTTTCACAGTTGGTCAAGTAACAGCCGTTGGATTGTCTTTTCCAGTAAAAGGATGGACCACTTATTCTCAAGGCCATATTTTGCCTACATTGATAAAGAGGGAAATGTATCAAAGCCATTTATTCTCCCTCAAAAAAATCCTTCTTATTACGAAACATGTTTAGAAAATTTCAATGTGCCTGAATTCATCAAAAAACCAGTCCGTTTCTCACCGAAGAATTTAGCAAAATCCGCTTATAAAAAGCCAATTCAGGCAAATTTAGATCCAAAATTAACACCAACTCAAAAGAAAGAAGAAGAAAAACCTACCTGGGTTCCACATCCCCAATAGATTAGTTTATGATCAAAAGAAGCTCTTACTCATACCCTGAATTTAAAATTTTCCTTACCGAAATTCAAAATACCTATTTATGTATAACTGGGCTTGTAACCGAAAAAAATACAGATCCTCTTAAAATAGCTTCTGCCATTTACGATAAAATTGCAGAAATTCTAACAAATTCAAAATCAGAGATTATTCATGAAAGAATTTTTGGAAATATAGAATTTTACAAAAAAATACTTAAAATCCGAAATAAAAAAATGAAAATTAAAAAACCTTTGGATGCAGGAATTATAACTTACATCGAAGGAAAATCTTGCTTTGACAGTCCCTTTTCAGGAATTCAAATTCGTTCTTTTTCTCCAACTATTCCGGAAGAAAAGATAGAAATATTTAAAAAGGGGAATCTTCCTATAGGTAGAATCTGGAATAGAAATGGAGCTATTTATATACAGCTTCAAAGTATAGAGGGGAAAAATCTAAAAAACAAAAAATTTTATCAAAAGCAAGCAGAAAATATGTTTCGGAAAGCGGAAGCCCTTTTAAAATCTAAAGGAGCTTCTTACCGAGATGTGGTTAGAACTTGGATTTATGTAGATAAAATCTTAGACTGGTATAACGAATTCAATTTAGCAAGAAATACTTGTTATAAAGAGTTTGGATTAATTCCAAAAGAAGAAAAACTTAATATAATAGAAGAATTTCCCTTACCTGCAAGTACAGGAATTGGTGGGAAAAATCCAAAAGGAGCTTCCACAATTATGGACCTCCTCGCAGTCTCTCCGAAAGCCGGTTCTAAAATTCAAATTCGTCCACTTCCAGGGACTTTACAATGTCCGCCCTATAAATACGGTTCGGCTTTTGCGCGAGCTACCTGTGTAGTAGAGCCAGAAGTAAAATGGATTTTTGTCTCAGGAACTGCTTCTATAAACGAGAAAGGAGAAAGTATTCACCTTGGGGATTTCCCATCCCAAGTAAAACATACAATAGAAGTAGTAAAATCTCTTATCAGTTTAGAAGGAGCTTCCATAAAAGACCTCTGCGAAGCTACAATATTTATTAAGAGAGAAAGTGACTTCCCAATTTATCAAGAAATTTCAAAATCCTTAGGCCTTTCTGATATTCCCGCTTTATATTTGATAGCTGATGTATGTAGGGAAGAACTTCTATTTGAATTAGAAGCGACTTTTGCCCTCCGGATTTAATATATCTTTATTTCGATACGCAAGAATTGATAATAAGAACCAAATTCCTAAAAATAGAATTATTCCTATGGGAAATTTAGTAAACCCTCCATTTATGTATGAATGTTTCCCTGAGTAAAATAAATTTACCCCAAAATACGTCATAAGCAAGTTCCCAAAACAAAGTATTGAACTTACAATCAGCCAATATCTCCAATTAGAAGGGAAAATAACACGAAGATGAAGAAGAAGAGTATAGCTAAGAATCACAACTAATGTCCAAGCTTCTTTTGGGTCCCAATCCCAATATTTCCCCCAACTTTCATTTGCCCATATTGCTCCAAATATTGTTCCTAAAATAATAAGGAAAAGACCAATCCAAAGCGCTTGTTCTATAATTTTACTCCACTTCAAAGTCTTAAAAAGAAGTTGATTTTCTCTTTTAGAGATTGAAAGCCCCAACACTAAAAGAGTAAAAATTGCCATTCCGGTTCCTATAAAAAAGAACCCATAACTAGTTATTGCAATGCCAACATGAAAAATTAACCACTTTGACTTCAAAATAGGAGATAGAGGGTTAATTTTATAGCTTGAGGATAAATGAGCAAGGATTAACAAAACCCCGGAGAAGGTTCCTCCAAAAAGAATTGGTAAACGAGAATTAAAAGAGAGTAAAATTCCAGCTAAAAGAATAGCCCAAGAGACGAAAATCATAGTTTCATATTTATTACTCAATGGCGGATAACCAGACAAAAACCACCTAATAGCTAAACCAAAACTTAATCCCAAAAATCCAACAAATATTCCAAAATTAAGAAATTTATCTACAAAAGAAAATGTTTTTTTAAAGCGAACCTTTAAAATCCTTAAAAACAAATTCATTAACAGAAAAAGTCCTATA
The DNA here is from genome assembly GCA_039804165.1 of candidate division WOR-3 bacterium. Classification (NCBI taxonomy): domain Bacteria; kingdom Pseudomonadati; phylum Caldifarciminota; species Caldifarciminota bacterium. The sequence continues at coordinate 60,534 of JBDRZZ010000008.1, read as the reverse complement.
ATAACTAAAAAATACTCCCCTAATTTTTCAAAAATATTAATACGATAATAAAAATTCTCAATTTTTACATTCCAGGAAGAAAGATTAAAACAAAAATTAAGAAATAAAAAGGATAAAAAAGAGTTCTCAAGTCCTCTTTTAAGTTCCCTAATTCTTCCTTTAGGGCTAAAAGCTATAAAAATCATTGTTACAATAAGTAGGAAAAAGCCGAAATATGCAATAGGAGTTCCAGGATCTTTTACAACAAAAAAAGTAGAGCCTTTCTCATCCTTATCAAAAGAGTGTTGATATACATGATAGCCCCTATAAAAAAGCGGATGATTCAACCAAATTGAATAATACTTCCCTTTTTTAAGATAAGGCTCCTCTATTACCAGCTCGCTTTGAAACTGAGATGGCTCCTCTCTACCTTCGTATCGCTTGATTTTAAAATCTACCAAACGTAATGTAAAAGGCAAAAAAAATGATTTCTGCCCAAATTTCAAATTCATCTTAAGTCCATTAAAATCAAATACTTTTGAGTTAGACTTGTCTTTATCTTCCAAGAATAATGAAAATGAGCTATGGAAAATTCCCTTTTTTACAATCACATTAATTGCCTCAATGCGTTTTAAATTTTCTTCAAAGATTTCCATAGGAATGGCTTTAATTCTTCCTTTTGGCTGATATTTGGTTAACATAAAAGAAACTGTATCAATTGTATAAATTTTTAAACTTTCCAGTTCCACATAAATAAAAGGATTATATCTCTGCCCAGCTTTATCTTCCATTTTAATAGGGCGATTTGCGAAAAAACATATTCTTTCTTTTTTTTCTTCAAAATTAATAAAAGGATCTTTTCCTTTAAACTGAGCTTCAAAACCAAAATTAATGCCAAATAAAGAATCCTTTTCTCCTTTCTCTAAAATCCAAGAAGTAGAAAAATGAGGAGTAAAAACAACAATTTCTAAGAGAGGTTCTCCGGTAGAATCTTCCACAATTGCCTTTCTTGCATTTGGGATATAATTTTCAATCTTAAGATAAATAGGATAATCCCCAGCATCGATTTTTCTTTCCCATCCTTCCCCCAAAATATCATAAATCGGACATTCTTTATTCATAGAAAAATTATCATCACTCACCTTAATCCACAAATAAGGATGGGGAGAGAAAAACTCATTTCCCCCCTCTCCTTCCCTAAGATGAAGAAAACCTTCCACGCTTGAAAACCGAGTAACTCCATAACCTAATAGAATAATCAAAATTGCAAGATGGAAAAAAAAGATAGCCTTTTTCTTCCATAACCTAAAATAAATAAGATTTGTCAAAAGAGTAATAGCGAAGAAAGACCAAAGAATTGTAAACCATTTAGAATTATAAACAAGAACTTCTGCAGTAGACTTTCCATAATTCCTATCAATTAATGTGCCAATTATAACACTCAGAATAAGAAAAAATACAAGAAGAAATGAGGTTTTAGGTGAAATAAAAATTCTAAGAAATTTTTTAATAATCATAAATACTTCCTTCCTCTTTCAAAGCCTCTTTAATTCCTTTTCCTCTGTAATAATATTTTATAATCCATTTTAGAATTGGATAAGAAAAACCATTTTTGTGCGTCTTAAGATAATTAAGGCCCTTTTTCTCCACCCAATATTCTGTTCCAAGAATCTTATTTATAAAAAAAACATAATTTTTCTTTAAATGTCTCATTGCCACTTTCTTACCATACATTCTTGAAAATTTAACTGCATTTCTACCAAACATAAAAGCTTTATTAAAAACGCTCTCTAAACGTTCATCTGTTTCTCTGCCATCCATATGCCAAGCAAGACACCTTCTCCAAGAATAAACAGTTTTAAGACCAATCCCTTTAAGGCGCCTGCCCAACTCTATATCCTCATACCCCATAATGGTTCCAAAAGACTCGTCAAGGCCTCCAACTTCTAAAAGCCATTTTCTTCTAACAGAAACATTTTGGGTAACAAGTCCACTAAGGCAAAGACCATCAATTTTAAGATTCATTTTATTATAATCTTTTATATCTCTTATATGTCTAACTAAACCTTGAACAATCAATTTATCGTTTCTTTCATGAATTTTCAAATGGTCCTCTACAAAATTTTTATGAACTAATACATCCGAATCCACAAATATAATTACCTCTCCATTTGCAATTTTTATTCCTCTATTTCTGGAAAAGGGCTGCCCCATATTTTTTTCATTTTTAAGATATAAAACTCTCTTATCATCAATTTTCTTTATCAAATCTTCTGTTCCATCTGTAGAACCATCATCAACAACTATAACTTCATAATCATCCACCGATTGGTTCAATAGTTTATCTATACAATGAACCAAAATAGGAGCCCTATTAAATGTCACTACTATAACTGAAGCCTTCATTTTTTCTCGCCTCTTCAATCCCTTTATTCCTATAATGATAACGAGCTAATCCTCTAAGGAAAGCCGAAACTAAACCGAAATTATCTTCGCTTTCCAAAATAAGCCTAATAACATTTTCATTCTCTATCCATCTTTTTGTATTAAATAACTTAGAAAATAAAATAGCTTTTTTTGTTCTTGCGTATTTTTCTCCTCTATTTCCCCACTTCTTAACAAAATAATACGCAGAAGCTCCTTGCTTCTCCCACTTCAAAAATATACCCTTAAGACTTTCCAAAGATAATTCCCCATCTATATGGAAAGCCTTGCATTTCCTTATCCCATAAACCCACTTAAGTCTAAGGTCCATTAGTCTAAATCCTAAATCTATATCTTTATAACCTAACTCAGGGCCAAATAATTCAAAACCACCTACGGCTATAAGATATTTCCTTCTTAGAGAAACATTTTGGGTAATAAATGTTCTAAGGCAAAGAGCATTAGGGAGATAAAATCTATTAAAATTGACCTCATCTAATGTTTCAATATGTCTAACCATCCCTTGAACAACAAGATCTTCCCTTCTATCATGAATTTCTAAATGATCTTCTACAAAATCCGGGAAAACAACAACATCCGAATCAATAAAAATTATTATCTCTCCTTTTGCTTCTTTTATTCCTAAATTTCGAGCATAATAAGGTCCTTTCCTTTGCTCAAGTCGGAAATATCTAACTTTAGAGAAATTAGAGTCTTCTATAAATTCTCTTGTCCCATCCCTTGAAGCATCATCAATAAGAATAATCTCAAAATCCTCTACCGTCTGATTCAAGAGAGCAAAAATGCAAGCCTTTAGAACCGGAAGTCTATCAGAAGTAGGAATAATAACAGAAGCTTTTACCTTTTTCATCTCAATCTTTTAAATTTTTGTTCGAATAAGATTAGTCTCTCCCCATAATCAGGAATTTCCTCTAAAAATATTTTCTTTATTTTACTCGCCCAATCCTCAACTATTTCTCTTTTCTCACAAGATAGCAACATCTCCTCTGCACCTAAGGCAGCTGCATTACCTACCTGAACTATCTTCTTTGAAGAAATATCTGGAATAAGACCAATAATCTTTGCATTTTCTTTATCAATAAAACTCCCAAAGGACCCTGCAAGATACACTTTATCCAAATCATCTAAAGAAATCCTTGCTTCTTCTAAAAGAACTCTTATCCCAAGAGATATTGCTGCTTTACTCCAAAGAAGTCCTTTTTCTCCTTTTATATCTGATTGGGTAATCTTTATTTTATCTGTTATTTTAAAAATCTTCCCTTTTGTTAAATACCCATTCTCATCCATCAGTCCATTTTTAATCAAACATCCTAAAATATCAATTATTCCAGAGCCACAAATACCTATCGGCTCTACTTCTCCGATTGTTTCCCAGGTAAAAACACCATTAGTCATTCCGAATCTGTAAATTGCACCAGGAAGAGCAGGCATTGGCTCTAAAGCAGATCCTGCAGCACAAGAAGTTGCAAAAATACCTTCCTCAGTCTTCAAAATTATTTCCGTATTGGTTCCAATATCTATACACATTATATTTTTTTTATCTTCCTCAAATAAACCACAAGAAAGACAAACACTAAGAGCATCAGAACCAAGATGAGAGCCAATTAAAGGGGGAGAATAAACTATAGCATTTTTATTAATATGAAGATTCAAGGTTTCCCCTTTTACTTTAATAGAAGTTTTCTTCCCTTCTTTCTCTGTAATAGACTTATAAGGGCTAACTCCAAGACTTTGAACCTGCAGGCCAAAAAACAAATCTCTCATTGTGCTATTCCCCACAACAACAAAATCATAAATACTTTCTTTCCTGACTGGCATTCTATTTATCTCTTCATTTATCTTTGAGATAAGAACAAACTGAAGTTTTCCAGGATATTCTGAATCGAATTTTATTCTACTTATAACATTGTTCCCATCGATCTTCTTTTGCGGATTCTCAAAAGCAGAAGTATAAACAATATTTCCTTTCTCAAGATTTATTAAATGTAAAACAACGGTTGTTGTTCCAATATCTGCAGCTATCCCAAATAATCCATCCTGATAATTTCCAATTTCTTCTCCATCCAAAAAAACTTTATTTCCTCTCCTTTTAGGTAATGGATCTATTTGAAGTTTTCTTCTTTTCCCTCCTGTAAGAATTTTATCTACAAAACCAGGAAAAAGAACCTCTACAAAAAGATCGCTTTTTTTATTTTCAACAATTGCCTGACAAGCTAATCTCTCTTTCTCATCTAACTCTTCTTCTAACTTTGTCTTTTTACTTAAGGATTCTCCCCCTTTTTCTATTCTCACTCTACATTCCTTACAAATCCCTAAACCACCGCATCCTGCATTTATTGGAATATTTAATTCTTGGGCATAATGGAGAAGAGTTTTTCCAATTTCTATTTCTTTAGATTTTCCAAAAAAAGGGAAAACCACCCGAGGTTCCTCTTTTGGACCTCGTTTGTGCATTCAATTTCTCCCAAATTTTTCTATTTCATTAACTCTCTAATAAAAGCTTGTAAGTCCTTAGAATCTACTCTTTCAGTCTTTTTCTTTTCTTTCAGCTCCTTTATATGTTGTAAAACAATATGTGTTAAAATCGCGCCAGGACGAGGGTAAGCAGCCACAATATAATGAGGTCCTGGGGTCTTCTCTCCATGTTCTATTTCCAATTCAGCTCGTATATTATCTGGAGAAATCAGAGAATTTCCATGACCAAATATAACTTTATCCATCTTCTTATAAACTTCCTTACTCTCCTTCACCATCCCATAGTAATCAAGAAGCTCAGCAAAAACATAATTAGAAGTTGTATAAACGTCTTGTCCCTGTTCAGATTCCACTTTACCCCCATTCTCTGTTCGACACATAGCCCAACCCATTAAAGTCTCATTATTCTCATAGATTGTCTTAAGAATTTTCTTTACTTTATCCTCGGGGATAAAAGATTCTTCTCCCATTGAAAGTAAAGCCCAAATCGCATCTAATTGATTTAACCAGACATCCGTATTTATCTTTTTTGTTTTTGGGTCATAACAAGTTACATAATATTGAAGTTTTTTACCTTTCTTGTTTTTCTTTTCTCTCCACAATTTCTCAAATTGAGTGAAAGCTTTCTCAAAACTTTCTTCATATTTCTTTTTAGCCTCTTCATCCTTCATCATACCGGCCATTATACTCATAGCCTTACATCCTGCCATAAAAATTGTAGCATCGTAAGCATCTACACCAAAAAGAGGTAAATTATCAAAAGTATTCTTCACTTCTCCAGGATAACCTTCAGGAATACCATCCCCATCATGATCGTGCGTTTTCAAATGTTCAAAGCCGAACTTTAGTGTCTCCCAATTCTTCTTTAAGAACTCTATATCACCAGTAAATTTCACATTACGTAAAACTCTTGTTGCAAGCTTCGGGAAAAGATCAATCCAGTAGTTATCGTTATACCAGGCATATTCACTCACATTCCGCAAAGGATGACCTTTCACCCAATGTCCTAAATCATGTGAAACAGCCCCTTTAATCTTCGTTATATCATAGATTTGAGTCAAGGATTTACCTTCGTACTCTTCAGGATGTTCTTCAAAATGCTTCCTTGCTTCTACAAAAGAAGCATGATGATGATAATAGCGTTTCTCTTTGTTTTCCTTATTAATAGAGTCAATAAACCTCTGACAGATTTCTTTTTCAATATCAGGGAATAGAACAAGAAGCATCATCGAATACCATTCTACATCCGAAGGATCAATATAAGAATAATCAAAACATTCTAAGAATCTTGCTCTTTCTTGCCCCTTTTCATCTATAACCCAACAAGCCGCATTTGATAGAGGGAAACTAAACTCATTGAAGATTAATCTTGCTAATCTTAAAGCTCCCTCATTATCATTCTTATAAGAAGGACTCTTCCTTATCAAATTATATATTCTCTCTTGAATCGTCATTGTCCTTTCGAACCAAAGAGGATAATTATCCAATCCAATCTTAACAAGCTCAATAGGTCTTGTCTTCTCATTCTTAAAACTACTAACATATCTACGCTCAAATGTCTTACCATCAATAAAACGCTGTTTAGGGAAATCCAAGGCAACTGCAAATGGCATCTTCTTCTCTTCTTTTGGTCCTAAAGTAAAGGATAAACTTATAGCTGCACCATAATCCTGATTTAACTTTGGGGGTCTTTTTTCATAAAAGGTTCCATCATCATTCAACAACAAATCTTGTTTCAGTCGATTCAGGCAAAAATAAGGCTGAGTATCTATTTTTACACCTTTCGTTTTTGGACAAGCTATGACCATTCTGTCTTCGCATTCTTTGCTTCCCATTACAACTCCTCTAATAGTCTCTGTATCAAAATCCTCATGAATGTGTCCTTTAACAGGTGTTGAACATATGTAAACAGTATCCTGATCTAAAGGCTTTAATTCTTTCTCTTGAAGATTCACAAGAGAAGGACGAGGTAAAACCAAGGTAATTTCTTTTTCTTTATCGGTTGTATTTCTAACCTCATATTCCTCAACACCAATAGGCATTAGAGCGTGTTCTCTTTTATATAAAAACGGTGAAATAAATCTTCTTGTAACAACAATTTTACCTATCTTATAAACAATCTCCAAAGAAGGAGTCGCAATAGAAATCGTGATGTTTTTTTCTGGTAAAGGTGGATGATAATAATTCTTCATAGCAGGAATATCATCAGGACCCTCTACCAATTCCGGATCCTTACTTGTAAGCATCCAAGCTTCTCCGTCTATCCTTATAAAAGGAGCGGAACCAAACTGAATAGCATTTTGATTTAAAAGGATCAATCTCCCTGAATCATTAAGTCTATTATACAAACCATAGGGAGAAATTCCAATAGAACAGGTAGGAGCACCTTGAAGGGCAATTGTTTGAGGGAAAAGGAGGGTTTTTGACATCCCCTGGAAATGAACCTTCATCCTGTTCTTCTCATAAATCTGTGTTATTTCAGATCCGGAAATCGTAAAAACATCCTTTATTTTTATCCCTGGCATCATCCCCTCCTTTATTCTTTTAGCAATAAGAGATGTCTAAAGAAGAACCTTTCTTCTTTGGAGCTTTCATACTCACCTTTTTCTTCTTTTTCTTTTTCTCTACCTCAAGATTTACAGGAACTTTTGTTTTTGGGAAAGGTTTAATTTTACCAAAGAGTAAATCTGCTGAGGCTCTAATAGAATCTGGGGTAGCGCTAAAATTGCAGACAACAGCATCGGCTTCCTCTGTAGTTCCTATTAAATAAGGAGTATTCGTCACAACCACAACCTTATGACCTGCTTTCTTTAACTTCTTAACAAGAAGTTGATTATTGCCAGACTTAACAATTCTTGCATAATAATTAGTCATAACAACAAGATCTGCTTGTTTAGCAAGTTGTAGACATTCTTTAATTTCATCTTCAAATGCAGAAAATTCAGTATCCGTTAGAATCAGATTTGTTGAGTGGTAAGCCATTCTCTCTGAGAACATATGAGTGTGATGATATGGGTCCTTACCAACAAATTCGTAAGGAATTCTCTGTTCTATCACAAGAATCTTCTCTTCTTTCTTTAATGGCAACAATTTCTTATCATCTCTCATTATAATAAGGGCTTTTTTCGCAACATCCCAAGAGAAATCAATAACTTTTTTATCAGTTGTAATCTTATAGACTCTATTTGGATCATTTTTCCCAGCCGTTTTGAATAGGCCTTGGTCATATTTCATTCGCAGAAGACGAGTCACAGCCTCATCAATCCTCTCCATTGGAATTTCACCTTCTTCAACAGCTCTTTTAATCCCAAAGAAGCATTGAGATCTTGATTCATCATCAGCCTTCAAAAGAATCGTATCAACACCCGCCTTTATAGCCATAACGCAAGCAACTGGTAAGGGCCATTTCTTCAAAATTGCTGCCATACCAATAGCATCAGAAACGATAACCCCTTCAAATCCTAACTCTTCTCTCAATAAACCTTTAAGAACTTTCTCTGATAAAGTAGCAGGGAATTTATCATCATAAGCAGGATAAACAGAATGGGCTGTCATAATGGCTTTCACCCCAGCATCTATTGCGGCTTTAAATGGAACTAACTCAACTTCATGCATCCTCTTTTTATCAGACCTTATTACATCTAAAACATCATGAGCATCTGTTGCAGAATCTCCTCTTCCGGGGAAATGTTTTGCAGTTGCAACAAGACCTCCATCCTGTAAACCCTTCACTAAAGCGACTGCATGCTTAGCACAAACTTGAGGATCATCACTGAAAGCCCTTATTCCTATCTCGGGGTTATCAGGATTTACATTTACATCGCAAACAGGAGAATACATTTGAGTTACACCCATTGCCGAAAGCATCCTTGAAATAGTCAAACCAATCTCATAAGTAAGTTTTGTATCTCCAATGGCAGCCATTCCCATTGGAGGTATAAATTGCCTAATTCCGCCAGACATATAATCATTCTTAAAATCACCTTCAAAGTCAATTGTCATATGCAAAGGAACCCCAGAAGGACGGTTAAGAGCTATTTTCTGAAGGGTATTTAATCTCTCTGTATACTCCCAAGGAGTTATACTAATACCATAAGTTTTCCCAGAAAAATAAGTATTTGCTATTTTAAAATAACCCTTGGGTTCTTTAAAATTTGGATCTATCTGAGAATTACCCCAGTAAAGGTTTTTACAAGTTTCAAGAGCATAAGGTTCAAGACAAAGACCCCCACAATGTAATTTTGTAATCTGCTCAGTCCCACTGGGTGTCAAGATTGCTCCCCTCCAGGTAAACGTCAAAAGTTGCCCAATCTTTTCGTCTAAGGTCATTTCTTTAAGTTTATTACTAACAAAAAGATCTCTTGCTTTAGACATAAATAACCTCTCCTTCCTTTTATTTTATTTCTGTTTCCCATTTGCCAAAATTACAAGGACCAACCCAGAAACCATTCTCAAACCTCCACCCTTCCTCTCTAATCTCCATCTTTTTCGTCTTCCATCCCGAGTTGATCCTTCTTGTCAAATCATCAAATCCTTTGTTCCAAGTAAGTCCATCCGGGACAGTAACATTCATACTCCCCGCCGCATTTGCATAACGGAGACAAGATTCAATAGAATGCCCCCAAACAAATGCGGCAATAAAACCTGCAATTGCTGAATCTCCGGAACCCAAAGCCCCTACAAATTTTTCTTCCTCATATACAGGGAACCAAAGCTCTCGATTAGCCCAATTCTCAAGATTTGAACATTTTGCTGCACCCATCTTACTAAGTCTATCTTTATCAGAAGTTCTAATATACAAGCCCCTATGTCCACATTTTACCATAGCAACTGCTGTTCCCATTTCTATTAAGTCTCTCCCAACATTAGAAATTTCCTTCACTGTTATATGATCAAGAACACTATCTCTTGGCCCAAGATTCGCTTTTTTCTTTAAAAATTCATCTTTATAAAGGAAATAAAAAATTTCTTCTGCACTCGGAGCCATAATGTCTGTTAAAGGAACCCAATCCTCAAGAATGGCCTTCCAGTTTTGCTGTCCAGCATAACTATCTACATCAGGAAGCGATAGATCCAGAACAGTTGTTGTGTCTAATTCCTTTGTTTTCTTAAGAATTCTTGTTAGTTCTCTTCCTTTATTTTCATAAAGTTTCCTCATCCATGGTGGATAGCCAAAAAGCATTAGTTTAGCCCTTGCAACAAGATCAAAGTCCATATCGTCGTAACAAAAAGTGTCATTAGCACCACAATGGTGAAGATAAAATCGGTCAATCCCTGGGATACAAATCGCAATAGTATAGGAGGTAGATTCTCCTTTTACCATCTTAATCCCTTTGAAATGACCTTCATGCTCCTCATACCATCTTAAAACATCCTCTCCAAAATCATCATCTCCAATTTTTCCAATCAGTTCTGTTTTCACACCGAGTCTACGAATTGAAACCCCTGCATTTGTTACAGGACCACCTCCTACAACAACGCACTTTCCCATATTAATCATCTTTCCAGGGATAAGGACATCTGTGATTTTATCAACCTTATCCTTAATAGTAAAAGCCGGAATCAAATCAAGACAAATATGCCCGGCTGCCACAACTTCAATATCCTTTTTCTTAGCCACTTTCTACTCCTCCTTTTTCGCTTTTATAATAATATATCTAAACCTTCTGTCAACCCTCATTACATTCTCGAAATACCTTAATAACTGCCTCAAAAGCCAACTTTGGTTTACAATCCTTATTAAACAAAGTTGGATAATCGACCCTTCCCCTTATTGGTAAATAACTTCTCCAGGACTGTCCATCATGGACACCCCAGAAAGTCACCCTTTTAATTTTGTCTCTATGCTTCCTAAACAAAGAAAATAATTCTGAATACCGATCTGCAAGTTTTTCCTCTACAGAATCTGGTAAACCATCCGGATAAGGATTATGAACTTTCTGGAATTCTACTGGAAAAGAAGATAGATCCACAGCCTTTGAATCCACAGGATAAAAAGGAAGAACACTTACATCCAACTCTGAAATAATAACTTTTAACCCCAATTTAGAAATAGCTAAAATGTAAGCCTCAATCTCTTCCAAATGAGGGTAATCTAAAAACCAATGCCCCTGAACCCCAACTCCATCTATTCTAATCCCTTTCCTCTTAAGATTCTCCAAAAGACGGATCACTCCTTCACACTTAGGAGGCTTCTCAAGATCATACTCATTATAATAAAGTTCACAAGATGGGTCAGCCTCCATAGCATATTCAAAAGCTTTTTGAATATAGTCCTCTCCTATAATTTCCAACCATTTACATTTCCTAAAACTCCCATCTTCTGCAATTGCTTCATTAACAACATCCCATCCTTGAATCCTTCCTTTATACCGACCCATTACAGTAAAGATATGGTCTTTCATTCTACTTAGTAAAGATTCTCTATCTAAAGGGTTCCCATCTTTATCCTCAAAAACCCAGGAAGGAGTTTGATAGAACCAAACAAGAGTATGCCCAACCATAAACATTCTATTTTTTTCTCCAAATTCTACAAAAAGGTCAACTGGAGAAAAATTATATTTATCAAGCTCAGGATGGACTTCCTCCCACTTAAGAATATTTTCAGGAGTAATGCTATTGAAATGTCTCTCCACAAGAGCTGTTGTTAATGGCTCTTTTCCTTCAATCTGATCTTTACTTAGAGCGACTCCAATATGGAAATCCTTAATTATTTCTTTTAAAGGATAATCTTCTCTAAAATCCTTAATTTTCTCCATCATTTCTTATACACAATAAAATCAAACCAATCAAAATCAGCTGGAGCTGTAGATTTAACACCATTCCCAGTTGCATATAACCCAATATATGCACCTGTAAACAAAAAGCTTTCCACTTCCTCAAAGGAAAGATATTTCGTAAGTGCAGTTCCTAAACTCTTAGGTTCTTCATCTCCTACTTGATAGAAAAATTCATAGGAAAGAGGTTTTGCTTCAATAGAGAGAATAACCTCTCCTTCTCCAATCCCCTCATACTTAATAGGCTCTTCTAATTTCCCCTTTACAGTTTTCCTCAAAAACACACAACGTTTCCCATCTCTTTTTGTAATTCCTAATTCATAACGGTTTGCCTCATTACCTCTAATAACAAGCCCTGCCTCCTCATTTTCTTTTTGAGGATTAAACTCAAGTTTCGTAACCACCTTACATTCCATTGCTGTTTGACGGCGACCAAGAAATGTCGGAGAATCCTGATCTGCCATTGTAATTTCTGATCCATAAAGACGAAGATAACCGGGTCTTTCAGTTAAAGAGTAATTCTCTATATAAGGATTCCTTAAAAAGTTCCAGCAAAGGGAAAATTCCTCTTTATCAAAGTCATCCCTCACCGCTTCTTCTTCAACCTCAAATCTCGGTAATCTTGGTGCCTTCATTATCTCCTCAATTGGCTTTCCTTCATTAACAATAGGCCAACCGTCTTTAGTCCACTTAACTGGGGCAAGAAAAGTTTCTCTCCCAAGATGATTATAGTAACCTCCTTTTGGTCTAATTCCAAGAAAAACAATCCACCATCCATCAGGAGTTTCAACAAGGTCTCCATGTCCAAGAGCCTGGAAGGGATGATCTTTCAAATGTTTATGTGTCAAAATTGGATTATTAGGATTTGGCTCAAAAGGGCCCCAAGGGGATTCAGAACGAGCTATTGTAATCATATGACCGTAACTAGTTCCCCCTTCAGCAATCATTAAATAATATTTTCCATTAATTTTATATAAATGTGGACCTTCTGGCCAAATATCTCCTGTTCCTTCCCATATCTTTTTCATCTCTCCTTCAAGTTTTCCCTCTTTTAAATCTAACAAACATTGAGCAATATAACCGTGTGCTTCCCCTTCATGACGAGTATAATAAACCTTCCCATCATCATCAAAGAAAAGAGAAGGATCAAATCCTCCTTTATCCAACCATACAGGATCGGACCAAGGGCCACGAGGATCCTTCGCTGTCACATAGAAATTACCTCCTCCATCAACATTGGTGGTAATCATATAGAATAAACCATTGTGATATCTGAGAGTTGGAGCATATATTCCTCCAGAAGTTCTCATTTTCTTAAGAGGTAGTTGGCTCTCTCTTGTTAGACAATAACCAATTTGACGCCAGTGAACCAAATCTCTACTGTGAAATATTGGAACTCCTGGGAAATACTCAAAAGAGCTATGAACAGTATAATAATCATCCCCAACCCTACAAATACTAGGATCAGGATAACAGCCTGGAATAACAGGATTCGTATAGATTTCGTTATACCTTATTTGCTGGCAGCCTAAAAAGACAAATATTGAAAAGAGCGAAAAAAGAAAACACAACTGATTCATAATCTGCTTTTTTCTACTAAATTCTTCTTCTCATTCGTATTTATAATGTTTACGTCTTTCTAAAAGCTCTTCTTCCATTTTTATTTCTATCTTCCTATCAATCTCATAAAACAAAAGTGCTACTACCCCAATAAAGAACATAATAGCAGGATACAAACTTACCAAATAGCGAATCCCTTTAAGTGCAGTAGCGGTTTGCTGAGCATCAGGAACATAACCATATAAAGAAAGGAGCCATCCTGCAAGAGCTCCTCCTAAACTTAATCCCAATTTAAGAGCGAACAATATCGTAGCGAAAGTCATCGCTGTTGCTCTACGATTTGTTTTCCACTCGGTAAAATCAGCAATATCTGCAACCATAGCCCACAACAAAGGAACTGTTGGGCCATAGAAAAGCTGAATAAGGATAGAAAAAACAAACTGGAGAAGTATTGCGTCTTTTGACAAAAACATAAAAACAACAGTTGAACAACCCGATAAAAATAGACAAACACGGAAAACATCCCTTTTCCCAAATCTCACCGCAAGAAATTTAGAACACATAATTCCAATCAATTGTGCTAAAACTCCACTAACACTAAAGAATGTAAAACCAGTTTTTACAACATCTAAAGCTGCTCCCCTACGTAGAAATGGGAAAAATTCTAAAAATCTACGAAGACTATTATGATCTACAAAATATTTAGTGTAGTAAATCCCAATACTTCCTTTCATAGACCAATAAATAAAGACAAAAACTGTCATAATAAACATTGCAACCCATGGGCGGTTTTTAGCAAGATCAAAAAGATCCTGTTTTATTGAGGTTTTCTGGCCAGGAGCAGGTTTTATTCTTTCTTTAGAGCTAAGGAAAGTTATAATTAAAAATAGAAGTGCTAATGAGGAAAAAACAATCATTGTAAGCATAAAACCTAGTGCATCATTACCCTTACCAAGTTTCCCAACAAGAGGTAAGGCAAATCCTTGAATAGCCAACATCGCCATATTTGCAGCAATAAATCTTGCAGAAGATAAAGCTGTCCTCTCAATAGAATCTCCGGTCATAACACCCATTAGCGCGGAATAAGGAACATTATTTGCTGTATAAGACATCATAAGAAAATTGTAGGTAAAACAAGCCCATATTATTTTACCTACTATACCAAAATTTGGTGTAGTAAAAGTTAAAACCCCAAAAAGAGCTAAAGGAAAAGCTGCAAACAAAACCCAAGGACGGTATTTTCCCCACCTCGTATTTGTTCGATCAGCAATAGCAGCCATCATTGGATCGTTCACTGCATCCCATATTCTTGAAAAGAGAAAAATCGTGCCAACTGTTCCAGCAGCAAGGCCAAACACATCTGTATAAAAATACATCATAAAAACAATGTACATCTGAAAATAGAAATTAGCAGCTGCGTCTCCCAAGCTATACCCAATCTTCTCTTTCAAAGGGATCCTCTGCGATTCAAGATTCATAATACCTCTCCTTTCTTAATCTTCTTTAAAAAGTTTTTTAAACACTTTCCTTCAAACCTAATAACAAAAACTACCTCTCCCCTTTTTCAATTCCAATTAAATAAGGAAAAACTCTTGCCTAAAAACTTCTCTTAATTCCCTCTTTTTAAGGGATCCTCAAAACGAGAATCCTACAGAAAATCTATTTATCCAATCAAAAAGTTTAAATTCACTATAAGACCAATCTATTTTTATCCCAGAACTTTTCAAACCAACTCCAAAATTCAAACCTTCTTGAGAATATCTAAATTTATATCCTGCTCGGAAAAATATCATATCATTATATCCAAATTCTCCTCCAACATTAAATTCTTCTCTCCAATCTCTTGGATGAAGCATTTCTGCACCAACTGTGAGGGTCATCCCCGGATAACTCCCAAAGAAATCAAGTAGATTATCCACACCAACTCCAACAGAAAAAGTCAAAGGAAGCTCAAATCCAATCTGTTCGTATTTGACTCTTGGAGAGAAATTCCTTACAAACATTCCGAAAGCAAAGCTCTTAAAACCTGGATAAAATAAAAGTCCAAAATCATACGAAAGCGTAGAAATTTCATTCTCTTTATACCCCCCAAGATTCTCGGAATAAGTCTCTGCAAGATGCTGAGCCACATATTTTATCTGAGCACCAACAGTAAATTTCTCAGTGAATTCTTTCGCATAAGCAACTCCAACACAGAGTGCAGAAACACCCAAGGTATCTGTGTCTTTAAAACCTTCTTCAGTTTCGGGAGCTATTTCTGTCCCTAAAATTTCTCCATAATTTGGAGAGACAACACTAATGCCAAAACTTCCAAAATTACCTGTGTTATAAACAATAGATAAATAGCTATGTCTTATATCTGCAATCCAATAGGTTACACCACCTGAAATATCCACATCATTATCTATTTCAGCAATACAGGAAGGATTATAAAAAAGAGCATCAGCATCATGTCCTACAACAGTATAAGCTTCTCCCATACCGCAAGCCCTCGCTCCAAAACCAACATCCAAGAATTTACATCCTGTCTGAGCAACTTTATCAATCTCTATCCCAGCGTAAGAAGTAATAGCTAAGCTAATCAATAAAAATAAAAACTTTCTCATCTTTCCCTCCCTATCTAATTATGATAAACTTACGGACTATGCTTTTACCATCTGGGGTTTGAATATGAGCTATATAAATACCACTTGCCGGTCTCTGGTTATTAATTGTGGTGAGATACCAATACTCTTGCCAGAACTCAGTGCCAGAACCATTTGTGTGTTCTATTGTCTTTACCAGCTCTCCTGACTCTGTAAAAATCCTTATTGTGCAGATAGGAGGTAGGTGACGAAAAGTTATCTTATATTGATCATCACTAAAATGGCTTCTATCAATTCCTAGTCTCGTATTTAGAGGATTTGGGACAACTCTTACTTCATCAAGGCTCATTCCAGGAGGATCCAAAAGTCTTGCTGCAAATGGTTCTTGGGTCATTGTTAACCACTTCCCACTCTCAACTCCAGAAGTGCTTATTGCTGTTATAGAATAATAATAATCATAACCTCTAACAATACCAATTGTATCTATATATTCTCTTACCTCAGGCCCTAAAGAATCAATTAATTGCCAATCTCCTGTAGCAACCCCTCCTTCCTCTTTATATAAAGTTCCACCCATCGCTCTATATATCTTGAAACCACCAAGATTACTTGGATCAGTATCATAGCTCCAACTTAATTTAATCCCTTCAGGGCTTGAGTTAACATTAAAAATCTTAGGAGGCGGAGGGGATGGAGGAATATTATAGTTCATATTGAAATTTCTTTGGGCTGCAAGCCCATTTTTGAAAAGAGAATCTTTCCCTGTAGAAACAACATAATCTTTTGCGCAATCATTCTCCCAAGTATAAACTCCACCAGCATTTATTCCAGGCCATATAATCTTTCTATAAGCTGATATTGGAGTATATATCTCAGCGACAGGATCTCTTCTCAAATACTCCGCTTTTATTGAATCCATTTCCATATCCTTAAGCCAACCATACTCTCTTGCTTTTCCACTAATCCAATATCTACTTAACTCATAAGAAGTTTTCCTATGAATAGCTCCAGCGACAACTGCAAAAACAAACCTTATGGTGTCTCCATACTCCATATTGTATGGTCCTATTGAAAATTTTGGAGCGGTGCAAAAAGTATAATAAGCCCAATCCCTTGGAAATACAGCACCCCTCTTAATATACTTTTCTCCCATCCTATCTTGAGGTTGATAATAATAAGTCGGTGCTCCAGTTGCGGTTGTATCATAGACATCGTAAACCTCATTCATAAGATGAACCTTTTTAACTTCCTCTTTCGTCGTATCATCATATCCGCGAATTCCCATTCTCATACATCTATAAACCTGACGAAACTCGCTTGAATCCGTAAGTTCCTGAAGATTATAAACAACTCCGTAAAAACCTTCTATTGTGCTATGCATACTCGGCTGAGCTGGGTCATTACTTGCTTGAGGATTAGAGATTGGGTAAGTCTGTGGAACTTTTGGATTTTTAGGAGCAAATAGAATTACATGCCCTGTCCATCCACAACCATCCAAAAGTTCTGGATTTCCACCCCACTCAACACTGCATTTATGACCATAAGTATCGTAATTCATTCCTCCCTTCCTCGCAAGAGCAACATAGTTAATCCTTAAAGAATCCCCTTTAAAAGGATAGGAAAGACGAGAATTATGATCCTCAGTTACTCCAGCCCAGCTTCCAAATGGATAAAGCCCACCATTTGGCAAAGCTTCATAATGCCTCATAATTACAACAGAATCAAGGCGCTGTCCAGGTAGCTCAATCTCCTCATCCCTATCTGTATTTCCTGTATTTACAAATGTCAAATCCCAAATTACATAATCATCGTGATCAGGCTGACTCCAAGCAAGGTTTCTTTGATAAACATCCATTCCAATTGAAAGCCTCCAATGACACTCAACCATCATATCAGCGGTTCCCCAAACCTTTGTAGAATCAACCACATCTCCACGAAAACCCCAGGGGGGACTCACCAGTTCCTTATCCACCTTTACAACTGGTGGAGGATAGCGAGAGTAACGATGAATTGTAAGACCATCCTCGAAAGGAACATTAAATTGATAAGGATCTCCAGGTCCATAAGATTCACGATTACAATGTCCTGTCACATAATAAGGAACTCTATTCCCAAGAGTATCTATCCAGTTTCGGCAACCAACCAAAATAGAGGCATTTCTAAGCATCCCACCAGGCCAATAAGTTGTGGTTTCAAGCCAATCCCAAGGATCTGTATAGTAGCCTCTCACGTAAATACAATGGCTCATTGGTAAATTTGTAGCGCTTTGAATTCCATCATCAAAAATCCTTGCCTCCAGTTTACCAACACTAATTTTTTTCATCATCTGAGCATAACTATAAAAAGTAAGAAAAACTCCAAAGAAAAAAATTAGTCGCTTCATTTTTTAACCTCCTTTACCTCTAAAAACTAAATCTTATCCCAAACTGAACAAACCTTGGATCAAGATACATTAGAAATTCTCGATCAGGATTATTTATGTAAGGCTTCTCATCACTTCTAAGCTCTCCAATTCTATCCGGTTTTTCTCCTTCTTTTGGACCAACGAATCCTCTACTTGCAAACGGCTCATAATTATATATCTCTAGATGAAGAGACTTCAGGTATTGGGTCTCATCATAATCACTTGAAAATCCCTGAGAACTGAGTTCTTGCCAATCAAAAACATTATGAACATCCATAAACAAAGTAAGATTTGTTCCTCCAACAGAAAGAACTTTATTCAAACTCAAATCCAAATTACGTTCATTCTCCCAGCGAATATTATTCTCCAATTGATAAACAATACCTAACTCTCTAATCCCAAACGGATTAAGGGTCCCGTATCTACCGCCTCTCCAACTGTAAAGAAGAGAAAGATTGTATCCTCCTAAGAGAATTCCCCAATCATTAGGGGTTTTAAAACTAACCTGAGCTCTAAAAACAGGTTGAGGAACAGGCTCTGTTTGCTCAGGTTCATATAGCCCTGTTTTTGCTTGGTCCGCAGCCCAGGCATAGTTCTTTTCCCTTCCAATTTTCCCTTCACTTCGGACCTGATAATCATAAATAACCCAACCTGTGAAGAATCTACCAGCTGGCTTTCTAAATTCTACTTCAAAACCTCTAATATCACTATATTTCAAATTCTCAAAAGTAGTATAAGAAATACTTGGATCTTCGGTAGAGAGTGTATAACTTGCCAGTGCTGTTTCATTATCAGTGTCTTTATAATAACCTGTAACTCTTGCAAGAATCTGATTTGCTATGTTACTCTCAAAACCAACTTCATAAGAAATTGTCCTTGCCATATCAAGGAAGGGGTTACCAATATACGGAAGAGGTTCCGTCCCTCTACCCCAAGAGATCATAAACCTCTGTGCATTTGGAGCAAGAGAATAGAAATGTCCATAGTTAAAGAATAACTTACTATTCTCAAGGAATGGGAAAGAAATTCCCATTCGAGGACTAATCTTCCATAAAGCTGGCACATCAACAAGAAGATCTTCTTGCTCAAAAAGTTCCTTTTTTAGAAAACCACTGTAATAATTAGAATAAATAGAAGCGCTATCCTTCCTTGAAGGCCATTCTGTATTTGCATCTGCAACATCAATTCTTACACCTATATTTGCAAACATTCCTTCAAATTCAATTTTATCCTGAATATAAGCTCCTCCTAAGATTGGATAGGCATCATATCTGACAACATAAGAACCCCTTGATTTTTCTTCCTCTCCTCTTTCGGGCCATCCATATCCTTCATGTATTATATAAAACTCGTGAATTTTATCATAATTTGCTTCAAACCCAAATTTTATCTCGTTGTATTTATTCACTTGAGAGGTAAAATCAAGCTTCCCATTAAAAGTCTGTGACCAAGATTTATTGTATGTTCCACAGTTTTGAGCTGGACCCCAAACCGTGGAGCCAACACCCACAATACGGTCAATTGTAAAATCTGGATCTGGGAATCCATATGGTATGTTATTCGCTGTATATAGAGCTAAATGGTTTCTATCTGTAATCCAATCACCATTTTTATCAAACTTATCTCCAAACCAAACAAGAACCGTATCGTTCATCCTTTTTGGAAGATCATACCAAAACTCAGCATCATTATTAGAACGAACATAAGTTAATCTTATATCATAAAAAGTGTTCTCTGTGAGAACGTGTTGGAAACTAACCCCATACATTCTTGAAATAACATCAAAAGGTGTTAAAGAAGTTAAACTGAATAAGTTTACAGGATTACTTCTAATCTTATCACCTCCATGGTGAATTCCACCCCATTCTCCGGTGGGCATAATCATATCCATAGCTCCCCTAAGATAGACTTGCCCAATAAAACCCTTAGTAGGTGCTCCAACTTGCTCTCCTGTAGCCCATGGAGAAAGAGAATTAATCACAGAGTAAGCCCCTCTTAAATTCACTTTCATATTATCTCTAACCCTCGAGGTGAGTTTCAAGCTTGTTTGAGTTTCCCTGTAATACTCCCTACTATCCGGAAGAGGAAAAGCTTCCTTAAAGTCGCGATAAGAAGCATAAAAGCTCAAATCTCCTAAATATTTACCAACTAAGGGAACAGGTCCCCCAAATCCTGCATCTAAAGAAATATCAGGTTTGTCGCCATATTTTCCTCTTCTGGGTTGATCTTCTGGAATTTTATAAGGCTCTCTTCTAAATCCTGTAAGTTCATAAGTCGTATCACCATCTTCTTCAACAGTAATATCCCATATAGGAATGTATGCTGAGTCATGACTATAAATAGAGAAAAGTGAATCTGTTCTTGGTATATCAATACGATGCCTCCAGAGCCACAAATCACGGGCTGCTTCAGGAGTTATTGGCTTTCCTGTAGCTTCTCCAATCCACCCTTTCCAAGAAGGATTAGCACAACTCTTTTGTTTAACCGTATCATAGAAAGGACTCTTCTTATCTCCCCATACATTCATAGGACCCTTCCAACAAACACTATCATATTTGATAACTGTATCACAGGAAAGAGTCTCGCCTGTATTAGGATCTGTTGTATATACATATCCTGTATCCAGTTTATTCCATAAGTATATCTTGTTATAATAATTCTCAGGGTCAAAGATGGAAGGTTTATTATGTTTGAGATGCCCTAGAGTATACCTATATTCAAAAGTTCCCTCATACTTTTTGGGAGACCCTTCTCTTGTAACTACATTAACTACACCTGCACGAACGTTTGAAAACTCAGCATTAAACCCACCTTTAAGCAAACTAACCTCTTTTATCTCACTCAAGTTTGGCATCATAATTGGTTCATTAATTCTATTATCAACAAGTAATAAACCATCAGCCATCAATTTTGTATTCTCCAGCCCACTCCCTCTAATACTCCAACCTTCTATTCCTGCCTGAAGATTTAAATATTGAGTTACCCCTGAAATAAGAGGAACTGCTTCAATCTCACTTTTATCTACAGTAATAGAACTTCCAGAAAGGTCAAGTTTTATAATTTCCCTTTCGGCCTTCACGGTAACACCTTCTCCAGGAATAACGGTGGGCTCAAGCTCAAAATTAAGAGGCGTCGTATGACCAGACTCAACTCTGACCCCTACTTTGGTAACGGTCTTATATCCAATCATCCTTGCCTGAACATCATAAATTCCTGGATCCAACCTTAGTATGTAGTAATAACCATCTACATCACAGGCTGCTCCTCTATCAGTCCCCAAAATTACAACATTAGCTCCAACAAGAGGTTCTCCAGTCCGAGCATCTATTACTATACCCGCAATTTTACCAGTAACAGCTCCACTTAAATTGGTTGGAATAATAAGTAAAAACAATAGAAAAACACCTATGAGCTTAAAAGAAAAAAACTTTATAAAGATAGTTCTCCCTCTCATTATAACCTCCTTTTTGGGATTAAAGAAAAGTTAAGAAAAAACTTTCTTGGAGTTAAAAAAACATTGGAAATCTTATTCCTCACACAAATACTCATTATTTTCCCCATACCTTTAGTAACCTTGAAAAACATTTTTCTAACAAATTTGTTAAATATTCTAACATTTTTTCCAGTTTTGTCAAGGGGTTTTCTCCAACTTCTCAAAACCCAATTCCATATTCATCCAATAAGAAAAATTCTCCATATAATGAACTCATTTCTTTTATCAAAATTTCCTCCCTTTCATATTTAGCTATTTCTGCTTCAATTTTGTTTAACCAATTTAATTCTCTATCGCTAAGCGTAAGCTTTCTATCTTTTACCGCCTCTTTAATCAACTCACAAGCTTTTAATCCTGCCAGTCTGGTTCGTAAGAAATCGTCTTTTTCCTCAACAATTACCTTTGCAATTTCAAAAGAATTTTCTGGAGAAATAATAAAAGCTTGAACATTTTTAAGCTCATCGCTTTTAATAAGAAGTTCTTGTAAAACTTTATCTTGATCATTTTCTATTGCTGTATTCATAACTCGACAATCATAAGCTAAAATTTCAGTAAAGACTATAGGAGCGTAATCCGCTAAAAGCTTTATGTTCTGAATAGACTCATTGCTCCAAAGATCGCAAACCGCACCAGCAATATTTCCCAAGTGACTCAAATGTGCGCAAGCAGAAGACTTTCCTTCCATAGATATTGGATAACCTGTGATCGCTTTAATTATAGGACCTTCATAAGCACAATCCTTAGAAGGTCCAACTGCTCCTTCTTCAAAAGCAATAAGAGAGCGAACAGAAGACATTGCCCTAATTGTAGCTGCAAGAACCTCAGGAATATAACCCCTATCGGCAAGCATCATAGCTGTATTTGCAAGACCACAGGCAGAATCTCCTGCAGGGACTGTGTTTGTCTCTTTTGCAATCTCATTAATTTCCTTCCACAAAAAATGCATATCTCTTGGAGCAAGAACACCTAAGGAAAAAAGAATCCCTGCAACATTTCCCTCCATTAAAGCTCTATCGTTCACCTCTTTTCCTCCTATAGATTCTATAGAGAGTAAGTCTCCTCCCGAATAAGCATTTTCAAGAAAAGAAGAAAAAATTCTTTTTATAGCTTGTCCACTTCTCATCTTAGGAGGACGCTCTTCTTCCCTTGTATCACAAATTGTAACTCTTAAAGCTGAATTAAGACCATATTTATCATAAAAATCTTTCATTATTTCCTTTGTCTTTTTTGTTATTCTAACCCCAATCTCTAAAATATCTGTCATAGGAGGGAGATGCTCAAACTCAAGGACTATTCCAGGAACCTGTAAAGTTACAGCTCTCTTAAGAATACCTTTCACCATAAAGTCATATTGTTTTTCTATTTCCTCAATGTTATTCATAGAAACACTCATAGGAGGTAAGGTATAATTAATCTCTGGAAAAACTTTCCCATCTCCAATTCTAAGACCAAAACCACAAACTAAAGGGTGAAGAGATCTCCCAAACCAAATATCCTGAGCTTTCTTATAAGCTAAAGAATTATACTTTTTCATCTTTTATCTAATAGAGATTTAGCCAACCTCACAGCAGATGCGGCGTCAGGCGCATAGCCATCAGCTCCAATTTCTTTAGCATAATCCGCATTTACAGGAGCGCCTCCCACAATTATCTTAATCTTCTCCCTTAAACCACTTTCTTTAAAAACTTCTATAACATTCTTCATCTCCACCATCGTTGTTGTGAGTAAAGCAGAAAGGCCAAGAATATCTGCTTTCTTTTCCCTTACCGTATCCAAAAATTTTCCAGGTGGAACATCCACTCCAACATCAAAAACTTCAAAACCTCCTCCTTCCAACATCATCGCGACCAAATTCTTCCCAATATCATGGAGGTCTCCTTTAACGGTTCCAATAACAACTTTCCCTATAGGCTCAATCCCTCTTTGAGTCAATAAAGGCTTAAGCAACTTCATCCCTGCTTTCATTGCTCTTGCAGACATTAACATCTCTGGAACATAAATCTCATTCGCCTGGAACTTACTTCCTACAATCTCCATAGCAGGAATGAACCCTTCCTTTAACATCCTCTCAATATCCACTCCTTCTTCTAAGGCCTTTTGGGTCCACTCCAATGCCTTTGTTTCATTTCCTGAAATTACACTTTCTTTTAATCCATTAAGGATATCCACTATACCCTCCTCTCTTTAAATAAAAATAAACTATTACTTTTCTCCAATTTGTCAATAACTGGATTGCTCTAATAAATTTTAAATACTTTAATTAATTAAATATAAAAAGGCTGTATAGGTGATCTATACAGCCTTTAGGAACTCCTAAAATTTCTCTAAATTCCCATCTTAAAACCAATTGGCAGCCTAAAAACAACTTCTCCATCTCCAATATCTAAATAGGAAATTCCTGGTTCAAAAAACAAATAGTTGCCCTTACCCATATATTTCTCAAGACCTAATCCAAACCCAATTGCAAAGAAATCACTATGTTCTAGGGAAAGAAAACCAAAAGTAAAATCTAAATAAGAAATAATAGTAAGATTTGTATAGTAAAGAAAATCAAAAGTTGTACGATTAATCTCATTAGAAATATTTAAAGAAAAACCTTCCAAATCTCCCAAAAGGAATTCAGCCAAATTCATTCTTAATCCAAACCACTTCTTAGGATTCACTGTAAGATCTGCTCCAATTCCAAAACTCTGTCCACCATCAAGATAAACAGTCAATTTCGGAGAAAATTCAAGTTTAGACCGCCCGCTTAGAGAAAAGACAAAAAATAAACCCACCACAACTAATAAGAATTTTTTCATTATCTCCTCCTTTTAAAAGAATTATAAATTTTTTTAATTAAAAGTCAAGCATAATTAAGTTGACAAAGAACAAAAAAGAATTAAAATTTATTAAATGAATAGAAGGGAGTTCTTAAAAACTCTTTCAGTTTTACCTTTAATAGGCTTAACCAAGCAAGAGGAGAGAGGTTATTATGTCTCTCCAAAATTAGCTTCATATTGGGTAAAAAAAGAAGGAAACACTGTCCAGTGCGAAAATTGCCCTCATAAATGTATTTTAAATGATAAACAAAGAGGCTTCTGCAGAGTTAGAGAAAACAGAAAAGGAAAATTATACACCCTAAGTTATGGTAACCCCTGTGCTGTTCATATTGACCCCATTGAGAAAAAACCTCTTTACCATTTTTTCCCGGGGACAACTGCTTATTCAATAGCCACAGCTGGTTGTAATATGAGATGTAAATATTGTCAGAATTATCATATATCCCAGGTCCCTCCAGAAGAAACAAATAATTATAGACTCCCTCCAGAGGCCCTTGTAGAAGATGTTCTCTCTTACAAAGATAAATACAATATAAGCTCTATTGCTTACACTTATACAGAACCTTCTATTTTTATTGAATATATGATTGATTCCTGTAAGCTTGCAAAAAATAAAGGGCTAAAAAATATTTATCATTCTAACGGTTATTTAAACGAGAAACCCTTAATAGACCTAATTCCCTTCCTTGATGGGGCAAATATTGATTTAAAGTTTTTCAAAGAGACCTCTTATAGAGAAATCTCATCTGGAACTCTTCAACCTGTCCTCCGCACTTTAAAAAAACTTAAAGATGGAGGAGTTTGGATCGAAATCACTTATTTGGTGATTCCTACAATAAATGATGATAAAAAAGAGATAAAAGAAATGGTAAGTTGGGTTTTAAATAACTTAGGAGATGAAGTTCCAATTCATTTCTCAAGGTTTTACCCAACCTATAAACTAACGAATCTTCCCCCCACTCCATTAGAAAGCGTTCAAATGGCAAGAGAACTCGCCCTAAAAATGGGGATTAAGCACTCTTATGTTGGAAATGTCCCTCAGGGAGACCCTGGAGAGAACACTTATTGCCCAAAATGTGGAGAAATCTTAATAAGAAGAAGGGGATTTTTTGTCCTTACCAATAAAATAAAAAACAATAGTTGCCCAAAATGTGGTGAAAAAATAAGTGGAATTTGGGAATGAAGGTCTTGGAAATTGATTCTATAGTCAAAATTTATCGATCCCCTTTCTTGCTTAAAAAAATTATAGGTGTAAACAATCTAAGTATGGAAATTGAAGAGGGAGAAATATTTGGACTTTTAGGTCCAAATGGCGCAGGTAAAACAACAACTCTAAAAATAATCACAGGTCTTATTCGACCAACAAAGGGAAAGATAAAACTATTTGAAAGCTTAGAACCTCTTTACGCAAGAAGAAAAATTGGATTTTTACCAGAAAATCCTTCCTTTTATCCACACTTAACAGGAAGAGAGCTTCTTGAATTTTATGCAAAGCTTTATGGTAAAAAAGTTTCCAAAAAAGAAATTGATAATTTATTGGAAATGGTGGGACTTTCAAAAAGTATTGGAAAAAGAATTCATATGTATTCAAAAGGGATGATTCAAAGAATTGGGTTTGCTCAAGCTATTATTGGGGATCCTGAATTTGTAATTCTTGACGAACCTCTTAGTGCACTTGATCCAATAGGGAGAAGAGAATTAAAAGATTTAATTGTAGAAATTAATAAACAAGGAAAAACGATCTTATTTTCTTCCCACATTCTTCCAGATGTAGAAGCTATTTGTAGTAGAGTAGGAATTATATTTAACGGGAAAATGAAAAAAGTGGGTGCGATAAAAGAAATTTTAGAAGAAAAAATTAATTATATAGAAATAGAATTTGAAGGAATAAAGGAACCAAAAAAGTTCGAAAAATATGGAGAAATGAAAGTAGAAAAAGGAACTGTATTTTTAAGAGTTAAAAATGAGAAAGAAAGGGATAAAGTGATAAAAGAAGTAATAAAAAAGAAGGGGAAAATCTTATCTGTGTCTCCTATTAAAAAGAACCTTGAAGAATATTTCATCAAGATAATAAATGAGTAAGACATTGACAATTGCTCTAAACACATTTAAAGAAGCAATAAGAGATAAAACTATTATCTCTATCGGAGTGGTGGGATTTCTCCTTTTAGCCTTTTCAAAAATTTTCATTCCAATCTCCGTTGGAGAAGGAGCAAAGGTAATAAAAGACTTTGGAATTAGTATAATTGAGATCTTTGGTGTTTTAGTTGTTATACTCATTGGAACAAGGATTCTTTACGATGAAGTAGAAAGAAAAACAATTTACTCTATTATGTCTAAACCTGTAGAATCTCTGGAATTCGTTGGAGGTAAATTCTTAGGATTATATTATCTAACAATTGTGGTTCAAGTTTTACTATTTTTTATCTTTTCCCTCTTCTATAAACTCTATTTAGGAGTCTTCGAGATACATTTACTCAAAATTCTCTATTTCTTCCTTTTTGAATTTTTTCTTCTGGATGCTCTTGCAATTTTTCTTTCAGCCTTTACTTCTCCTTTAACTTCTGGAATTTTAACTTTGGTTCTTTTCTTTATCGCTCATCTTAGCTATTATCTTATCACCTTTCCTTATGTAATAAATGCTCCAGAATTATCTTGGTTCTTCAAATTTTTATTTTACATCTTGCCCAATTTCTCTCCATTTAACATTAAAGCAACAGTAGTTTATCACCTACCTTTACCTTTAGGGGCTTATATTTTGGCTTTTTCCTACTCTCTTTTATATTCTATAATTCTCATAATATTATCCTCTTTCTTATACTACAAAAAGGAATTTTTATGAAAAGATTGGTTCTTTTAGTTCTTCTAATAATCCTTCTTGCTTTAATAGAAACAAGGTGGTTTAAATGGTTTCCAAAACAAGAAAGAGAAGAGATCCTCTATTTTCCATCAAGTAATTTCATTAAAGCTCTCACAGGAGGTTTTGACATTCTTTTATCCGACTTATTATGGATTGAAGCCAATCTTTATTTTGGTAAACATAGAAAAACTGACAGAAGTTACCCATATCTTTTCCATATGTATGATGTAATTACTGAACTTGATCCAAAATTTATCTCTACTTATACATTTGGAGGAATGATTCTTGCAGATGATGTAAAAAATATTCCCTTAGCCACTAAATTACTTAATAAGGGAATGGCGAATAATCCCGAAAGATGGGAAATTCCTTTTGTGAAAGGATTTATATACTATGTCTATAAAAGAGATTATCAAAGCGCCTCAAAATGGTTTCTCTTTGCGTCTCAGAAAGAAAACGCCCCAGAATTGGCTATTAGATTTGCAAGCTGGACGCTTCTTAAAGAAAAGAGAGTTGAGTTGGGACTCAGACTATATCTCCACTTTTACGAGAAGGCAACAAATGAAGTTTCAAAAGAAAAAGCAATTAAAGGTATAATTAGAATCATCTCAACTCAATA
Organism: candidate division WOR-3 bacterium; assembly: GCA_039804165.1. Taxonomy (NCBI): domain Bacteria; kingdom Pseudomonadati; phylum Caldifarciminota; species Caldifarciminota bacterium. The sequence continues at coordinate 32,516 of JBDRZZ010000008.1, read as the reverse complement.
TAAAAATTTCTACAAGGATAAAAAATATTATGCCCCTTCCCTCTTTACTCTTTATAAAGAAGGGTATCTACCCTTCATACCTATAGTCTCTGAGGGTGTTTTTAAAATAGAAAATGGAACCGTTGTCTTTAAGCCATTCAAATAAACCATACACTAATATTGCAAGATACTACGATCTTTTAATGAAAGACGTAAAATATGATGAGTGGATTGAATACATATTAGAAACTATTAATCTTTTCAATATAAAAACAACTCCTCTTTTGGATGTAACCTGTGGAACCGGAAATTCAACCATTCCCTTTTTAAATAGAAACTTAACGCCAATTTTAGGGATGGATAATTCTATAGAAATGCTAAAAGTGGCAAAAGAAAAAAAGCCAGACCTCCTTCTTGTTCAAGCAAATGCTCTTAGAATACCTTTTTTAAATTATTTCAATCTTGCAATTTCAATGTTCGATTCTCTAAATTATCTTCTTGAATTAAAAAAGCTAATTCAAGCTTTTTACTCTATAAAAGAGGCTCTCAAACCAGAAGGACATTTTATTTTCGACTTAAACACCCCTTATGGTTTAAGATGTGCTAGTGGAAGAGAAGTTAGAGAAGAAAATCAAAATTTTATAAGTATTTGGAGAAACTCATATGATAAAGATTCTAAAATCCTAACTCTTCATTTGACTCTTTTTGTCAAAGAGAACGGAAGATGGAGAAGAATAGATGAGATTCATAAAGAAAGAGGTTACGAAGAAGAGGAAGTAAAATACGCTTTAAAGCTTTCAAATTTTAAGGTTATAAATACATTTAAATGCTTTGAACACAACAAAGTGGACAAATTTACGCGAAGAATTTTATACGTTGCCAAAAAAAATGGGGCAGATTAACTGCCCCATTTATAAACTCTTCCTATTCCATTACATTGGAGGCATTCCTGCGCCGGCACCCTGAGTCTCTTTTTCTTCTTTTTTCTCTGCCACTAAAGTTTCAGTTGTTGTAAGGAGAGAAGCAACTGAGACAGCATTCTGAAGAGCACTTCTCGCCACCTTTGTTGGATCTACAATACCCGCTTTCATCATATCTTCAATCTGCAAAGTCTCTGCATTGAATCCCATATTCACATTTTTCTCATTCATAACTTTCTCCACAATAACCGCTCCTTCTTCTCCAGCATTATTTGCAATCCATCTAAGAGGTTCAGAAAGAACCTTAGCTATTATCTGGGCTCCAAGACGTTCATCTCCTTCAAGCGTCTCTGCAAATTTCCTTGCAGCGGGTATTGTTCTCAATAGACCAACTCCTCCACCAGGAATAATTCCTTCTTCGACAGCCGCCCTTGTAGCGTGAAGAGCATCTTCAACCCTTGCTTTCTTTTCCTTCATCTCTACCTCGGTTGCAGCACCAACCTTAATAACCGCTACACCACCTGCAAGTTTTGCAAGTCTTTCCTGAAGTTTCTCTCTGTCATAGTCAGAAGTGGTTGTTTCTATTTCTGTCTTAATCTGCTGAATTCTCCCTTTAATCTTTTCAGGATCTCCCTTTCCTCCAATTATAGTGGTATTATCCTTATCAATCTTCACCTTATCACACTGTCCAAGATCGGAGAGCTGAACACCTTCAAGCTTAATTCCAATCTCTTCCGAAATAAATAAACCTCCAGTAAGAATTGCAATATCCTTTAACATTTCCTTTCTTCTATCCCCATACCCAGGAGCCTTCACAGCAGCCACATTCAAGGTTCCTCTTAGCTTATTAACAACAAGTGTTGCGAGAGCTTCTCCTTCCACATTCTCTGCTATTATAAGAAGTGGAACTCCCTGTTGTGAAATTCTTTCAAGCAGAGGAAGTAAAGGTTTCATTGCGGAAAGTTTACCTTCATGGATTAAGATATAAGGATTGTCTAATTCCACTGTCATTTCTTCTTGATTTGTTATAAAATAAGGGGAGATATATCCACGATCAAACTGCATTCCCTCAACAACTTCAAGTTCTGTCTTAAGACCTTTACCTTCTTCAGCTGTAATCACTCCATCTTTTCCCACTTTCTCCATAGCATCAGCTATTATTTGTCCAATCTCCTTATCATTATTCGCAGAAATTGTCGCAACCTGTTCTATTTCCTCTCTCCCCTTAACTGGCTGAGAAATCTTTTTTAGTTCCTCCACAACCACATCAACAGCCTTTAACATTCCCCTTTTCAAAGCCATTGGATTAGCCCCAGCTGCAACATTCTTCATTCCTTCTAAAAGAATTGCTTCAGCAAGAACAGTTGCTGTTGTAGTCCCGTCTCCTGCAACTTCACTCGTCTTAGAAGCAACTTCTTTCACCATCTGGGCTCCCATATTCTCAAAAGGATCTTTTAGCTCTATTTCTTTAGCAACAGTGACTCCATCTTTTGTCACAGTAGGAGCACCCCAGCTCTTCTCAAGAGCCACATTCCTACCCTTAGGACCAAGGGTAACCCTTACAGCCTTAGCAAGTTTTGTAACACCTGTTCTAAGAGCATTACTTGCATCTTGACCATATATAATTTCTTTAGCAGCCATCTTTACACCTCCTTTTTACTTTTCTATTTTCGCAAGAATATCATCTTCATTCAATATTAGATATTCTTCCCCTTCATACTCTATTTCTGTTCCACTATACTTTCCAAATAGAACTTTATCCCCTTTCTTCACAGGTAGAGGATCATCATCTTTCTTAACCTTTGCCACATTTTCAACAATACCCCACTGAGGCTTCTCCTTTGCTGTATCAGGCACTATAATTCCTCCTTTCTTTTCTTCCTCTTCAATCCTTTTAACCAACACACGTCTCCCTACTGGTTCTATCATAAATTACCTCCTTTCTATTTTTTATGTTTGACCAAAACGAAACTAAAAGGAAATTACCACCTAAAGTTTATTAATAATAATACATCAATTATCAGATTTGTCAAGGGGGGGATAAAAATCCGTTTTAAATGGTTATACACTTGACAAAAATAAAATTTTTTATATATTTAAAATATAATCTTAAAAAGGAGGCGGATATGAAGAAATTAATAGGGGTATGTATTATAGTTTTTTCTTTAACATTATTTGGAAAAGGAACTTTTGATTTTGAAACCGAAGAACAACCATTCAATGGAAATCTATATGAACAAGCGTGGTGCCCAATAAGTTTAATAGAACGATCCAGTGATATTGCTTACGAGGGAAACTATTCTTTAAAGGTAGTCTTTAACGATCCTCAAGGAACGGGGAAGATGAAATGGGCTTTTGGTGCAGATAATACTCCTTTAACCAGTGATCTTCAGTTTGGAGATACTGTATTCTTTTGGGTGTATTTGCCTAGTGGATATGATGATGCAATGAGTAGCATGCAACCTTTTATCCAGAACGAAAGTTGGGGGTGGCATGGTCACTATCAAAGTTGGGCTTCCCTTCCAAAAGATGAATGGCATTGTAATTGGTGTGACATATCCGAATTAACTCTTCCCATAATAAGAGCGGGAATTGAATTCACAAGCGCTGTAGAAAGTCCGGAATGCACGGTTTACGTAGATTTAGTTTCCAGTGTCTCTCGGCAAGGTGGTTCTGGAGTTAATCTATTTAGCGACCCAGAAAAGATCACTCTTGAACCTTCAATAAATAAAATAAAGTTTTCATTGGATGAGTCTGCTCCTATCTTAATAAGTGTTTACAATCTCACAGGTACAAAAATAGCTGAAATAGCTCCAGGGGTGATGACTAAAGGGACCCACGAATTCAAAGTAGAGGCTCCAGGAGGAATTTACATAGTAAAACTTGTTGCAGGTAAAGTGACGAAAAAGAGCAAACTCATAATTTTTAAATAACCATAGAAATGTTATAAAATTTCTCAAAAATAGGGGATTATTTCCCCTATTTTTGTTTTAGAATCTTTAGTTAAAATTACTTGACTTATTCCCCTTCCCTCACTATAATGGGCTATGAGAAATTCAAAATTATCCAAAAAGCTTAATTTTATTGAGATCTTTTGTGTTGCTTCTGGAGCGATGATAAGCTCTGGAATCTTTATTTTACCAGGAATCGCTTATTTAAGAGCAGGCCCTGCTGTAATAATCTCTTATTTTATTGCAGGATGCCTTGCTTTAACAGGAATTCTATCTCAAGCAGAGCTTGTATCTGCAATGCCAAAGGCTGGAGGAGCATATTTTTATGTCACAAGGAGTATGGGACCTTTAGTAGGCACTGTCGATGGACTTTTAACTTGGTTTTCTTTATCTCTTAAGGGAGCTTTTGCTTTGGTGGGTATGGCTGAGTTTACCTCTATCTTAGTTGATCTTAACATCCATTTTATCTCAATCAGCCTTTGTATAATATTCATAGTTCTTAACATAATAGGAATTAAAGAGGCAGGAAGAGCACAAGTTGTTTTGGTCGTTTTTCTCCTTGGAGTAATGATTCTTTATATTACCTTAGGAATCCCAAATATTAAAGTAGAGCATTTTAGAGGTTTTGCTTCTAAGGGATTTCGCGCGATCTTTTCTACTGCAGGTTTTGTTTTTGTCTCCTACGGAGGTATTTTAAAGATTGCAAGCATTGCAGAGGAAGTAAAAGAGCCAGAAAGAATTATACCTTTAGCAATGATTTTTTCTCTTCTAACAATAGGAACACTTTACATCCTTATGGTTCTTGTCACAGGAGGAGTCCTTGGAAATTCTTTAGATAACTCTCTAACTCCCATTTCTGATGGAGCCTCTACCTTCATGGGAGAATGGGGTAGAGTTCTCTTAAGTATTGCTGCAATTTTTGCCTTTATTTCTACAGCAAATGCCAGTATTATGTCTGCCTCAAGATATCCACTTGCAATGAGTCGAGATAATCTTCTCCCTAAGATTCTTCAGCAAACAAACAAGAAATTTTGCACACCACATCTCGCCATTCTCCTAACTGGAACAGTCATGATAATTTCTTTATTCTTTCCGTTAGATATCCTTATAGAAGCTGCCTCGATTGTCCTTATAATGACTTATTTCCTCTCTTCTTGCGCTGTGATAGTTATGAGGCAAAGTGGGATAGGAAACTATAGACCAAGATTTAAAAGTCCCATTTATCCTTTTCCACAGATAACTGGATTAATAGGCTCTGCATTTTTTATTCTTGAAATGGGGAGAGAAGCCATTTTAATTGTCATATTTCTTGTAGCAGGAGCTCTTATCACTTACCTAATCTATGGGAGATCAAAAAGAAAAGAGGAATTTGCCCTTTTATATCTAATTGAAAGAATAACAGCAAAAGAATTAACTTCTCATTCTCTCGAAAATGAATTAAAAGAAATAATTAGAGAAAGAGATAAAATTCAAAAAGATCGTTTAGATGAACTAATTGAAAAATGCTCAATTTTGGATATCAAAGAAAAAATAGATTTAAATAATTTTTTCAAACTCGTAGCAGAAAAACTTTCTCCATCCATTGGTATACCTAAAGAGAAGCTTTATCATCTTTTCATAGAAAGAGAAAAAGAAAGTCCGACTGCAATAAACTCTGATATAGCAATACCCCATATAATAATCCAAGGTGAAAAACAATTTAACATTCTTCTTGCCAGAGCTAAAGAAGGTGTAAATTGGGGAGAAGAATTTCCGAAGGTGAAAGCCATTTTCGTTCTCATAGGAACAAAAGATGAAAGGAATTTTCACTTGAGAGTTCTTACTTCTATTGCACAGATTGTAAGAGAATCTGATTTTATGGATAGATGGATAAGAGCAAAAAGCATAGAAAATCTCAGAGATATAATACTTCTTGGAGAAAGAAAAAGAGGGCCATAACCAAAATCCAATTAAAAAATTAAATAAACTTGACGAGACAATTAAAATGCGATAAATTTATTCTAAAATATGTTAGAAATAATTATTTCTGCTCTTATTCTTATTTCTCCAAAGGATTCAACTTATCTTCCTTTTGATATAACCATTCTGTTTGATCCTCCGCTTAAAGAAGAATCCATATTGATATATTTAGATGGAAAAGCTTTACCAGGTGAAATTACCTCCACCTATTTCTTTTCAGAAATTAATAATCTCCCTAAAGGGAATCACAATATAACAGTAAAAACCGAAAAAGAGTCTCAAGAATGGTCTTTTTTTGTAATGAAAAAAGAAGAAATACCTTTTATCTTCACAGGAAGCTTCTCAATCGGAACCCAAAACTATTATTGCCCAGATTCTTCTTATTATAAACCAAATGGGAAAATCTTTGGCTTAGATTTTTCTATTTATAAAGACAAAAACTCTCTAAGGGCTTCTCTATATTATGATCCCGAATTCCAAAGGGTCTGGGCACCTTTTTTAAGCTATTCAAGAGAAAAAACTTACTTAGAGGCAGGATACATCTCTCCATACTTTGATGAATTAACAATTTGCTCTCCTAAAGGTCTTGGATTTTCAGGCGAAATAAGTGTGGACAATTTATTTATTCTCCCTTTATTTTTATATATACGCAATTATGACTCTTTATTCTCGGAATATCCAAGATGGCTTTTAGGAGGAAAATTGAGCTTAAAAAGAAATCCTTTTATCCTTGGTCTTACAAGCTTTTACGGAAAAGATGATACTTCAAATATAAATCGTCTTATTATTGTTGATCCACAGGAGTCTTTTCTATTAGGCGGAGAATTAGAAATGAAAATAATGGAGGATTTTTCTTTAAATGTGAAGACTTTCTTCTCAATTGGAAATCCAAATCTTTATGAAGATTCAACTCTAAAAGGAAAAGCCTTTGAAGGAAAAATAAACATCGAACGAAATCAAAATAGGATTGAAGCAGGTATTAGAAAAGTTGAAGATGGTTATTTAACTCTCGGAAATTCATATCTTTATTCAGGGAGAACCTCTTTTTTTACAAATGGAGTATACCAATCCAAATTTTTATCTACTAATTTTGATTATCTTGCCTATGAAGAAAATAAAACCATAGGATTCTCTATTTCTCAAATATTCAAGTGGGATATAAAAGACCTTTTCTCCCCTATCTTTGAATATCAGTGGGCTAAGTTCCCAGAATTTTACGAAGAAAAATATTATTATATAGGTCTTGGCTTTGAATCATCTTTTAAGACTTTACATTTAGAAAATACATTTGGACAAGAAAAAACAATTTCCATAAAAGAAACCGAATCTCTCCGATTCCTTTCAAATTTCATTTGGTATTTTAGAAGGCATCTTCTCAGTTTTGGTCTCTCTGCAGTAAGGAGTAGAGAAAAAACAAGTTTTAGCTTAAATTTAGATGGAAGGCTCAACTTGGAAGAATTTGGAAGGCTTAATATAAATTATTATCCATATCTTGAAGAAGGGTATAAACACCACTTGCTTCGAATAATATATGAATACGAATTTTAAGGAACTAAATAGAGAATTTTTTATCTAAATAAAAAATGGAATTAAGGAGGAATATAAAAAATGAAGAAAGAAAAGAAACATTTGAAAAAATTGTTAGAAATAATACTTCAAGGATTTACAAAATGATTTACAATATGACTAATAATTATGAAATAGCAAAAGAATTAACCCAAGAGGTTTTCACAAAAGCCTGGAAGGGATTTGAAGCTTTTAGAGGAGAATCTTCTATATACACCTGGCTTTATAGAATTGCTCTAAACACAGTTTTTAAATACCGCAAAGATAAAATTTATGAAAAAAATATAATTTCCCTCGAAGATGTTGTTAAACATCCTACTAATGAAAGTAACCCAGAAAAATTCATTCTTAAGAGCTCAGATGAGAACCTTATAAAAAACCTAATTAAATCTCTCCCTAAAAAACACCAGGAAGTTTTAATCCTTCGATACTATGAGAATTGTGATTACTCAACAATATCAGAGATTCTCCAAATTCCAATAGGAACTGTGCGATCAAGGTTAAATAGAACAATTTCAAAACTTGAAAAATTATTAAAGGAAAAAATATGAGAAAACATCAAAAATATGAGGAATTAATACAAGGTTATTTAGATAATGAGCTTACCGAAAAAGAGAAAAAAGAATTGGAAACTCATTTAAAAATCTGCAATTTATGTAAGGGAAAAATAAGAGAGAGAAAAAAACTTTTAAGAATTTTCCAATCTCAAATAGAGGAAGTCCAATGTCCTTCTGGATTAATCGATATAATCCTTAAAAATACTATTAAAAAAGAATCCTTACAAGGAGTAAGACCAATCCTTAGATGGAATTACATAGTATTAAGTGCTGCAGCCATTTTTATATTGTTTTTCACAGTTTTCTACCTAAGATATAAGCCTACAACATCTTTAGCAGAAACCCAAAAAATCCAAGAAAAATCACAAGAAGAGATAAAAACAAAAGAAAGCATTCCAAAATCCGAAATAAAAGAAATTGTAAAGAAAGAAACGAAAATAAACATTATGAATGAACCTTTAGAAACACCCTCTTCCGAAGAAATTCATTTTGTCTTTCCAGAGGAAGGAGCAGTGGTAGGAGAAAACTTTGAAATTGTTCTTGTTTTAGAAAAACCAGTAGAAAGAATAGAAATTAAGATCGATGGAGAAGAAATAAAAAATTATAAGATAATTTCTAATGTTTTGTATTTAGATAAAGAGTTCTTACCTCCTCTGGAAGAAGGGCTTCACTACCTTTCTATTAAGACCCTGGAGGAGAAAGCAATAACCTTCTATAAGGAGGGATGATGTTTATATTTTTATTATTATCTTTAGAAGTTTATATATTCCCAAATCCTATTAAGGGCAAAGTGGGAGAAAAAATTCCTTTCACTGTTAAATTATTAGATGAAGAAGGTAACCCTCTTTCAGGAAAATTAAGTTTTGATGTAACTCCTAATTCCCTCGGAGAAGTTTATAATGAAATTTTTATAGCCAAAGAAGAAGGTAGAGGGGTCCTTCGATGCAAAGCTGAATTAAAAGGAGAAACTGTGCAAGGGTTTGCTTATATAAGGATAAGTAAGGAAGAAGAAAAGGCAAAAATATTCCCATCATTTGCGATTTTAGAAAAGGGGGAGAAAATAACCTTCACAATTTCTGGGAGTAAAGCAAAAACCTGGAAATGTTTCCCTCCTAATATAGGAGATATAGAAAATAGCTCCTTCATCGCAAAAAACCCAGGAAAAGGCAGAGTCATTGCTATTTTGGAAAACGGAGAAGTAGAAACAGCATTTATTAGAGTAAAAGGAAAAGTTAGTTCTCTTAAAATAACACCAAAATTTAAGAAGTTAAAAATAGGGGAAACAGTTCAGTTTGTAGCTGAAGAAGGAGTCTCTTGGAAAATTGAAGGTGAAAAATTAGGTGAATTAACACCTACAGGTTTATTCACCGCAAACCTTCCTGGAAAAACAGTAATAGTGGCAGAGAAAAATGGATTTCAAGAGCGTGCAATTGTGGTGATAAGTGGAGAAATGGGAATAAGAATAATTCCAGAGAAAGTAGAGCTTAAACCTGGAGAAACCGTTCGGTTCAAACTTATTGGAGAAGGATTTAGAGATATAAATCTTCCTATTCGGTGGGAAGTAATACCGAGAAGATGTGGGACAATTAAAAAGGATGGCACATTTATCGCAGGTAAAATTCCAACAAAAGGTAGAGTTGTTGCAATTTTACCTCAAAGATTTGGAAAAGGAATTGTCTCTGCAGAAGTATCTATAAAATCCACCGAAATAAAAGCTTTATCAATAACACCTTCTTTTAAATATTTTGATTCTCAAGAAATTGGGCGAGAATATTCTTTCACTGTAGAAAATGCAGAAGGAATCTTAGTAAAATGGAAGGTAATCCCTGAGGATCTCGGGTATGTAAACAATAATGGGGTCTTCATTCCAAAAAGGGTAGGAGCAGGCTTCTTGGTTGCTGAAGCCGGCCTGGGAATTAACGTTAAACCTGGAAGATCATTAATTGTAATAGGGGAAAGAAATAATATAGATAGTCCAACCACGGAGTTATTCTCTAAAGACAAGGATTACAACACTTCTCTTACAGCTATAGAAAAAATTGTAGAAGGTTCTACAACACCTCTTTTAATAAACACGGATTTTACCGACTACCAAATAATTTGGAAAGTCATTCCAGAAGATGCAGGAAGAATAATTCTAAATAGAGAATTTGAAGCAAATAATCTCCCGGAGGGAGTTGGAGAGTTAAAAGTAAAAATAATTGCAATTTTATACCGGGGAAGAGAAATATTAGCCGTGGTAACAAAGGATATTGCGATTGTAAAAAGATAATAAAAAATCTTTCTTTTTAAAAACCAAATTTTTTATTAATTCTGTAAGGAAACACCCAGTGTTGGATATAATTTCCAACTTCTCCACCCTCCAAATTACTAGTATAGATAGACATATAGAATTGAATAAAGGCTTAATTCTAATAGAATCAATAAAAAAACTTTACCCAATCATCATCTCCGAGTCTTCTTTCGTCTGGATCTCTCCAAGTGTAACTTTTAAGAACTCACCTCTATAAATTATAGACCCCATAATACCGTCTAAATATAGCATAGTTATAAACATGAACTTCAAGAATCTTCTCAAAGCAAAATAAAGAATATCTCTTGTATGCGGATTGGGTACTTGCCATAACTTCTGAAAACCAGGTTACTTCTATTTCTCCGTAAATCTCGTGTTTAAAATATTTACAAAAAGACTTAAAAAATACTCATTTTATTCCATAATTTCGTTTCATAAAATTACAATAAGAATCTTCTTCGTATCATCCTATTCTTTAAGTTCAACAATCTCCAAAGACACCTCTTGACAAGTCTATTTTCTCTATTATTATATATATTCAAATAGATAGCCATCTATATATAGTTTTTTCGCAAAAGGAGGGAGATAATGAGTCTTTGGGTTATTTCAAAAAGGCAGTTTGATATTATAAGATTAAATAAAACCCTTAACTCAAGGGTTTCAAGAAGAATTATTTCAACTGCTTTAAAAAAAGAAAATGGAAAATATTTATTTGAGGTTATAATAGACAAATACTGTAATAACTCTTTAAGCAACTCAGAGAAAATTAAATATTTTCCTCTTATTAAATTACTGGATGTTGTAAGAAGATCTTTTGGAACTTCTGAAGAGGAATTCAAGAAAAGTCTTCAACAAATAACCATTAGGAAAATATTTGCCAATGCCTTAGAATCCCTTGACAAATATGGATTTAAAACTCCTCAGCCATTTGCCGATCCAGTTATGTTAGTATGGAACTTTACAAATAAATGTAATCTACTTTGTAAGCATTGTTATCAGAGTGCAATTCATTTAAGAGAAAAAAACAAGAAAGAAGAGCTCACCCTTTCGGAACGTTTAGAAATAGTTGAAAAGATTGGAGAAAGAAATATTCCATCCCTTTTCTTCTCTGGGGGAGAACCTCTTATAGATAAAGATTTCTGGGAGGTTGCTAAAAAGGCGAAAGAAAAAGGACTCTATTTATCTATTGCAACAAATGGAACCCTTATAGACAGAAATATGGCAAAGAAGATAGCAGAACTTGAAATAGGTTACGTTCAAGTCTCCATTGATGGAGCCTCTCCAGAAAAACACGACAAAATAAGAGGAATCCCTGGAATGTGGGAAAGAGCAATAAAAGGGATTAAGAATCTTATAGATGCAGGAGTTACAACTTGTATTGCCTACACCCACATGAAAGAGAATCATAATGAGATTAAAGGGATATTCAAACTAAGGGAGGAGCTTGGTGCTTATAAGGTCGTAGTTTATAATTACATCCCAGTGGGTAGAGGTGATTTTAAAAACGATCCAACTCCAGAGGAAAGAGAAGAACTTCATAAATTAATGTATGAACAACTTGATAGAGGAAAACACATAGTTGCCACAACAGATCCTACTTTTGGAGCTTTCTGTAGGAGAAACGAATCCTGTTCCTTAATTCTTGCTCATTATGCAGATTTGAAATCTAAAGAGTTAGGCGCCATTGCTGATGTAGTAGGTGGATGCGGAGCAGGAAGAGCCTACGCTGCAATACAGCCTGATGGAAGATTTACCCCTTGTGTTTATATGCCCGATCTTACCATTGGGAATTTAAAAAATCAAACAATTGAAGAATTATGGAATGAGCATCCACTAATGAAAGTATTAAAGAAAAGGGAAGACGTAAATTGTGCAAATTGTTCTGAAGAAGAAGCCACCGTTTGTGGAGGTTGTAGAGCAAGAGCGTTTCAGTATTTTGGAGACTTAAAAGCTCCTGATCCGGGATGCATTTATAATAAAGGACTTCTTAAAGAGCTTTCTGAAAAATTAAAAGATAAATCTAAAGTTAGTGTTGAAATTTAAAGGAGGGAAAATGATAATGGTTATAAAATTCTTAAAAATACTTTCTTTTCTTATTTTTATTGGAGTATCTCTTCTGGCCGAAGAAAAGCCATTAAAAAAATTTTCCACAGATACAATTAAAACAAAAGAAGGGGAAGTAAAAATTACTTTTGTGGGTCATGCATCTTTATTTTTTGAATTCAACAAAAAAGTCATCCATATTGATCCAACACTAAAAGAGGCAGATTACACCAAATTGCCTAAAGGAGACTTAATCTTAATCACTCATGAACATTGGGACCATTTTGACCCAGAGGCTATAAAAGCGATAAGGACAAAGGAAACAGTGCTCATATTAACAGAGAGATGCCAAGAAAAAATTAAAGATGGAACTGTTATGAAAAATGGGGATATAGATACCTTAAATGGATTCCCAATAGAAGTTCTTCCAGCTTACAACATCATAAACAAAAGAGAAAATGGAGAACCATTTCACCCAAAAGGAATTGGTAATGGATATGTAATCACCTTTGGAGATAAAAAAATATATGTTGCAGGAGATACAGAAAACACACCAGAAATGAAAGCTTTAAAGGATATATATGCTGCAATCCTTCCAATGAATCTGCCATATACAATGAGTCCTCAAATGGTCGCCGATGCAGTAAAATCTTTTAAACCAAAGGTATTATATTTATATCATCGAGATGACAAATTCATCCCTGAAATTTCAAATTTACTAAAGGATGAAAAAATAGATTTAAGGATTAAATAAAAATCACTCATATCTAAGAGCCTGAGCTGGATCCATCTTTGAGGCTTTATTTGCAGGATATATTCCAAAAAAAATTCCCACAACAATTGCGAAAAAGAATGCAAGCAAAATAGAACCGGGAGTAACAACTGACTTACCACCTTCACTTAGAAACCTCGGACCAGGAGTGATTGGTCCAGCTCCAACTATCATATTCCCTAAAGTGGTGGCGAAAATAATCCCCAAAATAATTCCAATAATTCCCCCACTTAAAGATACTATTACTGATTCAATTAAGAACTGAATTAAAATATCTAATCTCTTTGCTCCTATTGCCTTTCTTATTCCAATTTCCCTTGTTCTTTCTGTAACAGAAACAAGCATTATGTTCATTATACCAATTCCTCCAACGATAAGAGATATTGCAGCAATCCCAGAAAGCATAATTTTAAAAGTCTTTGCGGTTTGTTCTATTGTCTGTTTGAATTCTTCTCTATTCATTATTCTAAAGTCCTCAACCTGATTGTGCCTTTTAAGAAGAAAATCCTTAACTTTTTCTTCGTAGTCTTTTGAAGGGATGCTCCCTTTCGTCTGGACTTGAATCTCCCTCACAATATCATCTTCCCCTGTAATTCTTTTTTGGGCAGTAAAAAGGGGAATAATTATCCTATCATCAAAATTATTCCATCCAATAGAGCCTTTTTCTTCTAAAACCCCAATCACTGTGAAACGCATATTACTTATCTTTATCTCCTTACCAATTGGATCTTCCTCCTCAAATAATTCATCTTTAATTGTCTTCCCTATAACACAAACCTTTGTCCAAGACCTTAATTCATCTTCTGTAAAAAAACGACCCTCTTTAACATAGTGATTATTTATGGATTGATAAGAGGGAAGAGTTCCAACAATATTTGTCTCCCAATCTTTATCCTTATATTTAGCCGTAATAGTAGCTCTAACCTCAGGCTCAACATCGTAAATGAAGTCTAATTCCTCTTTAAGAGCAAGAGCATCTTGATAAGTAAGACCTTTAGATCTTCCTTGCCACAAGAGAGCTTCCTCTTTAGTTTGTGGTCTCCGGTAATGGATGCTTATAATGTTTGACCCTAATTTTTCTATTTGAGTAGTAATACTTCTTTTTGCTCCTTCTCCAATGCCCATAACCCCAATAACCGCTCCAACCCCTATAATTATCCCGAGAACTGTAAGAAAAGAACGGAGTTTATTAGCCAAAAGTCCTCTATACCCTGCAACAAAACCTGAGATAATGCTTCCAAGAATGCTCCTATCTCCCCTTTTTTCCTCTATCTTCTTAGGATTTTCTCTTTTTCTTACCCTCTTTTTTATCTCTTCTTTTTCAATCTTTCCATCTTTTATCTTAAGATTTCTTTCTGCATATTTGGCAACTGTTGAATCGTGAGTAACCATTATGATAGTCCCGCCCTCTTTGTGAAGTTCTTCAAAAAGAGCCATAATTTCTTTTCCTGTTTTAGAATCAAGATTTCCTGTAGGCTCATCTGCAAGTATTATTGAAGGATTATTTACTATAGCCCTTGCAATAGCAACTCTTTGTTGTTCTCCTCCTGAAAGTTCATTGGGATAATGATATGCACGATGTGAAAGACCCACCTTAATAAGAGCATTCATCGCTCTTTCTTTCCTCTCTTCTTCCTCTACTCCTGAATATAAAAGAGGCAGTTCCACATTGTCTATTGCGCTCATTCTTGGGATAAGATTAAAACTTTGGAAAACAAATCCTATCTTCTTCTTCCTTATAATAGATAGATCAACCTCGCTTAATTCACTAACATCCTCCCCTTCCAAAAAATAACATCCAGAAGTTGGTTTAGATAAACATCCAATTATATCCATAAGGGTTGTCTTCCCAGAACCAGATGGGCCAAGAATAGCTAAAAACTCTCCGTTATGCACCTCAAGAGAAATACCTAAAAGAACAGGAACTTCTAAGTTTCCTATATTATATACCTTAGTAATATCTAATAATTTAATCAACTCCATATTTTTATAATCTTGGAGGCATCATTCTTCCGCCACCAATTTGAGGCCTACCTTCTTTTCCAAAAGGCTCCTTTTCTAACGGAACTAATAATGTATCTCCTTCCTTAAGGCCACCCTTTATTTCTATCCTAATCTCATCACTTAAACCTGTAACAACCGGTTTTGGTGTAATCTTTCCTCCTCTCCGTAAAAGAACCATTGTTCTCCCATTGTCTTTTAAAATAGCCTCTTTAGGAATACAAAGAACGCTCTTAGCCTCTCCAACAATTATATCAAGATCTGCCGTCATTCCAGGGCGAATTCTTCCATCAGGATTTAAAATCTCCACCTCAACGGGATAAACAACAAGATTTTGGCTTTCAATCCCTGAAGGTGAAATCTTTTTTACCTTACCCTTATAAATTACACCTTTAATAGCGTCAAATCCTATCCTAACATTTTGTCCCTTTGCAAGATATCCTATATCCACTTCATTTATATTAACTTTTACAATCATTTCACTTAAATCGGAAATTGTCATAATAGTAGTCCCTCCACCTCCAATTGCTTGAGTTCCCGAGGTTATCATCTCTCCTTCTTCCACATTTATACTTGTAACAGTCCCATTAATTGAGGAGGTAAGAGTAATATTATCAACCTCAAGAGACTCCACATCTCCAACTTCTATATTTCCCCCAAGAACAACCCAAAGTTGTCTTATAGCAAGTTCAAGCTGAATTTTACAGTTTTCGTATTGTTTCTTTGCATCTTCAACATCCCAAGCAGCGATAAAACCTTCTTCATAAAGAGTTTCTTTTCTTTTTAAATTTCTTTCAGCTTCTTCCAAATCTAATTTTTTACTCTTTATAGATGCTTTTATCTGAGCTACCTTTTGAGCTTCTTCCGGTTGAGGTCGAATCAAAGCTAATTTCTGTCCTATTTTTACCTTATCGCCTTCCTCCACAAATAATCTTATCACCTCCCCAGCAAGAGCAGATTTTACATTTACAGAAGTCACAGGCTCTACCTTCCCACTCTCTGTAACCTTTTTAACAATATTATCTTTTCTAACTTGAACAATTCTTTCGGCAAATGGATTCTTCTTCTTTCCTTTAACAGTCCTAAAAAAAATCCCAATAACCAATAGTAAAACAATAGCCCCACTAATAAAAATGTATTTTTTCTTCTTTTTTATCATTCTTCCTCCTCATAAAGAACTCCCATAGCTTTTTTAAGCAAAGCGTTAGCTTCAAGAAATTCGTATTTCGACTCAACGAGATTTACTTCTGCCTCTGTAAGGAGAACTTCAGCATCAATCACTTCAGTTATTGGAGCAAGTCCATTTTTATATCTCCCAATAGCAGCCTCATAACTTTCTCTCGCACTTATAACTTCCCTTTGGGATAACTCTATCTTCTTTTTTGTATTCTCCAAATTAATATAAGCTCTTTTTACCTCCAGTTCTACCTCTCTTTTCAAATTTTCATACTCAAGCTTTGCATTGTTAAATTCAATACTCGCTCTACTAATAGCCCTATAGTTTTTGCCTCCATCAAATATTGGGAAACTTAAATTTAATCCCACACTCCAATCCGAATTATCTTCCAAATTATCTTTATTTAAAGGAACCCCCTGGAACAAAAATTTTTCTGCATAAATATTATACCCACCAATTACAGTTAAAGTGGGTGTCATATTAATTTTTGAAACCAAAAGATCACATTTACTTGCAGAAATTAAAAATTCTTGCCTTTTCAAATCAGGTCTTTTCCTATAAGCAACTTCCAAAATGCTATCAAAATCTGGAATTTCAGGTTCCTTTATTTCAACATCCTCAATTATAATAGAAGAATCCAACTTTAGACCCATTATTTCATTAAGCTCTATTTTTCTTATTAAAAGTTCCCCACTTGCCTCTTGCAAGTTAAGCTTCGCTCCTTCCAAAGAAACCCTTGCCTTTAAAGTATCCGCTCTCGGAACCAAACCAAGTCTAAACTGAGCCTTCGAGAAATCAAGTTGTTTCTGCTTCTGTTCCAAAGCTCTTTCTCTAAGATCTAAGATTCTTAGAGCTCTAAGAAGAGCATAATATCTTCTTATAACTTCTAAAATAAGGCTCATCTTTATATCTCGGAAGCTTTCCTCTGCAGAATGAAAATTAGAAACCGCCCTTTCTATTCCAAGATAAGTTCTTCCACTATTAAAAGGTTGAATAGAAGCCAAAATTTTAAGATCATAATGGTTTTCGTTCCATTCAATTTTATTAAAAGTTTTATTTAGATAATATCCACCCTTAAGTTCAACATCTGGAAGAAGTGTAGCCCTTGCATCACCTATTCCAAGTTCACTTTTTTTCAAACTCCCTTTCGCAACTTCCATTAAAGGAGAGTTTTTAAGAGCAATTTCAATACAATCATCTATAGAAAGAGTATCTCCTTCTCGAGAGGTATTTATAGAAAAAACTATGAATAAAATTATTATATTCATTGTTAACTTATAAACTCCTAAGGGGTGGTTTTAAATCTCTGAATAACCACCCCTTAGGAGTCAAGGAGGGTGAAATATGAAAATACTTTATCGCTTTTTTGGGCATTCTTCTTTGCCCATTTGCCTTTCCCTTAAAAATCGGAAAAGAAAATTTTTTGCCTCTTCTTTTTTCTCATCCGGAATAATTTTATATATCTCAATCTTCTCTTCCAACAATTTTCTTCTTACTTTCTGCCTCAATTCTCCTATTTCATCTTCAAGCGATAATATTTTATCAAAATTTGGATTTTTTTCAAGTAGGAGCTTTTCAATTTCTAAAATTTTCTTTTCAATTTCATTTTTTAATTCAAGTATTTTCTCTTTATATTTTACTTTCACTTCCTTTATCTTTTGAATAACATCTTCGCTCAGCTTAAGAGAAGAAAACTCCTCTATTTTCCCTTCAGATTTTGCTTGGAAAGGTAGTAAAAAACAAACCAGAACTGAAAAAAACTTCAATATTCTTTTCATTATTTACCTCCATTTTACTTAATATGACCCTCTAAGACCCAAAAAGGTTGCATTTTAAAAGCAATTTTCTTATTCTTCGCTAAAAGAATATGAGATAAATTCTTCTATATCTTCTGGAATTAAATCTGGATAGATGCTTTCGGTCACGGTTGAGATAAAATTACCAAAACTTTCTTTTCTAATTCTCTCCTTAGAAATATTCAATCCAATAACGAAAAAGAGAAAAAACCATAGAAATAAAGAACCTGTAAAAGCAATTTTTTTCTTTCTCCTTTTAGCAATAAGAGAAAGAACCCCTCCAGCAATCTCTTTACTCCAAGAATTGCTTTTTAATCTTTTCTCTATTTCCTCATCCAATTTATACATTACAACTCCTCCTTAAGTAATTCTTTCAATTTAGCCTTTCCTCTATGTATTCTTGACTTTATTGTCCCTTTTGGAAGAGAAAGAATTTTTACCATTTCCTTTTCTGTAAAACCTCTTATATACAAATTCATTACTTCTTTAAAATCTCCGGGAAGTTCCCCAATTGCCTTATTAAGTATTTCAAATAACTCTTTTTTCTCAATTTTCTCTTCCACACTACTCTCAAAATTCAAAAGAGTCCTCTCGGCATACTTTTCTCTTCTCCTTTCCGTAGACGAAAGTTTCCTATTCATTCTTATAGATTCGTTTTTAGCTATTGTATATAACCAAGAAGAGAGCTTTGACTCTTTCCTAAATTTATTTTTTATAAGGCTTTTATAAGCCCTAATATATGTTTCTTGAACAACGTCGTCTATAGCGTAATAATATTCCGAAAACAAATTTTCTCTAATTGCTTTTAAAACAAAACTCTTTGTCTCTTCAACAATAGAGGCAAAAGCCTCTGGATCCATAACCTACTCTTTCTCTGGTTGGAATCTTCGAAACGCTCTTTTAGGCTTGAATTCCTCTATTCTTTTTGCCAATTCTTCCTTTTGTTCTTTTGTCAAGATTGAATGCGCTCGAGCTATTTTCTCGGCAGCCAAACTATCGCACCTCATTCTTGTCTTTTCTCTTATTGAATTTAATTCATTCATAAAATTAAGAATTTCCTCTTTTGATAATTTCTCCTTTTTCACCATCTCTACAATTTTTTTCTTGATAATTTCTTCTCTTTCTCTATCCTCTTTTATTCTTTCAAAACTTTTTTCAAAGAATTCCCTTCTTATCTTTTCCAAAGAATCAATCTGTTCTTTTGATAAATTAAGCCATTCTACCATCCTGTCAATTCTTGGATATTTAAATAGGTATGGAGCCTCTCTTTTCCCTTCAAAATGGGGAAATGGTGGTTTCTCTTGTGATTGTTTTTTACATCCCAAAAATATAATCAAAGAAGAAAAGAATAAAAAAATTAATCGTCTTATCATTTTTCCTCCTTTTGGGATTAGACCTATTTAACTCTAATTTAGTTCCCACTAATTAGAAAACAAAAGCCAAATGAAATTTAAAGGTTTTTTATCTTATCCTTACCAATTTCACTGTTTTTCTATAGTCTTCTGTTTCCATTTTAAGGAAATAAATCCCAGAAGGAAGTGTAGACGCCTTAAGGGGAATAGAATAATATCCAGGATCTTCCACTCTATCCACAAGAATTTTTGCTTTCCTACCAGCGATGTCAAAGAGACAAATACTAACTCTTTCTTTCTTAGAAAGAGCATACCTTAAATCTAAATCACCCATTATAACAGTATTAACCCTGAATAAATAGGTGGAATCAGGAATTTCCGTAATCCCAGATAAGCCCTCCCACCACTTATAATAACCAATCTCAGGAAACCTCTTCTTGTTCCTCAATAAAGATTTATCTTCAGCAAAGAAGAAATACCTCAAAGTATCTTCTGTAAGGCTAAGAGTAAAGAAATACTCTCCATCATCAAGAGTATCAAAAACAAATTTCTCTACACCTCCTTCTAAATAACCAAGACAATCTAAAACAACCCCAGATGGATCCTCTAAAAATACCTTAATTAATATCTCATCACCAACCTTATTGATTAAAACAGTATCAAGCTCAGGAGGAGTAAGATCAACAAAAACCTCATCACTTATGGAAAAGAAGGAATCAACTGGATTTATGAATAAACCCATTATTTTATATGAATATCTGGAATCAGCCTGGATAGTTGTATCCGTGTAAGAAGTCTCTTTTAAGTTGTAAGCTATTCTCTCCCAAATTCCGCCAGATGAACGGTAAACACCAAAAGAAACAAGAGAAGCAACTTTCTCCTCTTCACTCCCAACAGGATGAGAAAACATTCCATTAATAAGAAGCTCTCCTGGCGTTCTAAACTCCCACGAATTTTCACTTCTTTTAACCGTATGACTTCCTTCCCCAAAACCATCAAAAATCCCATATAGATCCTTTGAACCTTTTATCCCAACAAAAATTCCTTCTTTTGGAACCTCTATTCCGGGAAGCTCTATCTCCTTATAACCATTATAGAAAGAGTCAACAAAAACAAAAGAATCTATTTTTACACCGGGTAATAAATCAGCTCCAATATAATAGAGGGAAATTTTCAAAGTATCAATAATGAAGGACCCTTCATCTATAAACTCAATCCCAATCCGATTTAGCTTGGCAGGTATAAATTGAGGAGTGAATCTCGTTGCAAACTCTATATCGCTTAAGCTTACCGTATCAGAATGTAATCCACAATGATAATAAATAAGATCTCTTGGAAGATCCCAATTTAGAATAACAGAAGGCTTATTGGAATAAGTTAAACTCTGCCAGCTCGGCTTTAGAGCAGACAAAACCCAGAAATCTCTCTCCCCTTCTTTAGGATATCTTGCAATATTCCCAAATTCATCCCGAGCAATCAAGTGATACTCAATGTGAGTCCCGTTTGGATGTGATGGAATTAGATATCTATTCGTATCTCCCTTAACTGAATGAGCAGAGAGCGCATTCCAGGAACTTCCTCCACTTGAAGCAATTCTATAGTAGAGAGTGTCTGTAAATGGAGTTCCAGTTAATTCAGGTTCGTAAATACGGGCAATTAATTCATAGAAACGATTACTCGAATATGTGTTGCTCGGCTCTTTTAGAACAGAAATCACTGGAGCAGTCGTGTCCGCAACATAAACATCAAAACGGAGAACAGTCCCTGCAAGACTCACCGAATCCTTCTCAAGATGTAAATACAATTCATTTGTTCCTCTCTTACAACCCTCAATCGGATAGGTGAATTCAAAATGGTTCGGAATATCCTTCTTAAGAGATAGAGAAATATCCATCTTAGAAGAACCTGTCGAGGAAATATTGAGATGGACAGCAAGGTCTATATCCGAGAAAATATCCATCCAGACTTTAGCAATCTCTCCATTGTGATAGAAGTTCGTATCCATTTTTGCATTCTTGAAATAAACCGTTATCCCATTGACATCGAATGGATGCTCTCCAGAGAGGAAAACATCTTTGCCATTTGAACTTAAAAGAGGCTTACCTAAAACCCATTGCTTCGCAAGAGGAGTCTCGAATCTACCACCTCCTAAAGCTGAGAGCTGTGAGCTGTCAACTGAAAGACCTCTCCCCGAAAGCTGCAAGCTCTGAGCTTTGAGCCCATTCTTATAAACCAGATAATCAATCGTATATGTCCCCGACCGAGTCCAATTTGGAATCACAAACTCAAACCTCATTGTATCATCTCTGAGTTTGAAACTATCTTTTATTTCCTCTTTTGGTGAGAAGTAAACACGATAATTAAAGAGGTAAGAAGTATCTGCGAAGTGTTTTATAAGAGTTGCCCGAACAGTGTCAAGCATCTCGTATCTACTTTTATCCGTGTATATCGTAAGAAGTGAATCTGCAATATACACATACCTCTCATCAAGAACAAGAGACCTTCCAGAAGGATTGTAAATCCCCCATCCAAGTTTCTTCTCATTCCGGTTAACAGGTAAATTAAAACTAAGGACTTTTCTTGTGGATGGGAATGAATCCAGAATTAAAGAACCGGAAGGCTTAAAATCAAGATTTATAGAGTTTAAAAATAGAGTTTCTTCTTCCCTATTCTCAATTTTCAATTGCAACCACTTCGAAATGGGATAAGTTATGCTATCTGTAATAGTTGTCCATATTCCTTTTCCTATTAGCGAGTCTGTTCGTATTTGAACAACGAGAGAGTCTGAACCATCCCTTGTTATTGTCACACTGTCATAACCGATAAGTTCAATCGGGTCAGTTAAGTAAACGCCAGAGGCATCAAGATATAGAGTGTCCCTATTCGTTTTATTTAGAACTCCTTTTTCCATCCCCCCAAGGATAAAAGTTGTATCAAGCTCAAGTTCTCCATATCTAACAATTGAAAGAAGTTCTCCGCTAAATAGAGAGTTATTTTTGACAATTATAGAAAGTTTTGCGGTATCCTCTGGAGAATAAACAGGCTTATCAAGAGAATCTCTTGCTTCAATTCGGATGCCATTTACTTGAACAGGGAATAAAGTGTCTACTTCGGGATAGGAGTTCTTCAAAATTTCAGCACTCGCCCAGTATTTTCCTCCAGGGAAATCTTCAGGAATATAGAAACTCCCAGAAAACTTCTCAGAAGAACCCGGTTTAATCTCCGCATCTCTATTTATGTTTAAAACATCTACAAAATTAACTGCAACAGTTCTTTCTCCTTTCCCATTACCAATATTACTAATAGAAATCTCAACCATCCCGGAATCAGGAACAGAGAACTCTAAATTAGGTAAAGAATCAAAGTGATATATCGGATGAAATTCAAGAACTTGCGATTTTAAATTAACAGAAAATCCCCCTTCTAATAGAGCCCCAGTAAAGTAATATCTTCCTTCATCAATTGGCTCTTTTAAGAAAAATACAATGGTATCTTGCATCTTTATAGGTAGAGTAATAAGAGAATCAAAATAACATATTGGAGAACTTACAATAAGATTCCCAGAAAATGGAGCATAAGAACGATTACTTAAAGTAACCCATAATAGCACAGAACCAGTTGAATCACAGGTTGGAGAAACGAAGATAGAATCAACAAAAACTTGATTATTACCAACAATATTAACAATTGAGGAACTTGAATCCAACATCACAGATTTCTCCGGCGTCGTTTCCGCAAAGAGAAAACCAAGCAATTCGTAATTTCCTGGGTTGTGTCTATTAAAAGCAATTGGAACTGTATCACTTTTACCCATAGGTAAGTAAATCGTGGTTAGAGAAGTATCCACACCTGCTCTCTGGAGCTGGCTTATAAACGCAGAGAGACTCAAATCCTTCCCAACTCGTGCAACCGAAGAAATCGCAACCTGTTGAGCTGATAGAGTGGTGGGGAAAGGCTCAGCCCTCACCTGTTGTCTCTCGGCTGAGAACCCTGTTGCCGAGAGCTGTAAGCTGTGAGCTATAAGCCCTTTTGTTCTTTCAATTAGACAGAAAAGCACCTTCCCGCTTAAAGGATACAAACCCTCATTTCTCACAATCCCGTTCATCCTCACAGAATCCGGAGAAACCTCAAATAGAGAATCAAGAAGAACTATACCCTTTATTCCACAATCAATGAATTTCTTCTTTGTGAAACTCTCTCCTCCAGTTATCGCAATAACCTTTAAAGTATCAGACCTCACCGTAGAGAAAGAATCAACAAAAGTATAAGTCTCTTTGGGCCCAAGAGTTAATGAATTAATTAAAGTATCAGCACCAAATATCCTTTTAACCTCTAAAGAAAGAGGACTAAAGGAATAATTGTAAATTTCTGTTTTGGCAGTAAAAGGTGATAAATCAACAACATCAGGAGCAAAAATCTGCAAAGACAAAAGTCTTGTATTCTTCACAACAGGGATAAATTCCCTTCTAAGCGTATCACCAGAAGGAAGAGCAAGTTCCGCCCGAATAACTATAGGTTCCTGCGGCCTAATCACAAATGGGAATGAATCTAAGGACTGTGGGTTAAGCATAAAAGTCGTATCAAGATAAGTTGTATCAAGGCTTCCAAAATATCCTTTTACGATTAAATGTAAAGGCTCTTTTATCTCTGGAAGTGGATTTATCGTAAGAGGATTAATTCTGAACTCCTCTCCAACAAAACCTTCTTCCTTATTAGAATTCAAAAGTAAAGCAACATTATCTCCAATAACTGTGAATGATTTCCAATCGGAAGTAATGTGCTGAGGATAATTAGAATAAGCATCTCCAGATACAATATAATCTCCAGGAGGAACAGTATCTCTTATCGTATCAGCAAATGAAACACTCTCATAAGGCGAGAGACTTAAAGGATAGGTATTTTTCACAATAACCGAATCAGAAACAAAAGTTTTCAAATTCAAGAGTAAATCATAGAAAACAGGTGAATTCTCGTAATTGCCCTCCATAGTTATATAAATAGGTAAAAGACAATCTGAACCAATCATACTCGAAAGAGGTAGAAGATTATCATCACTCGGATATGTTGCATTCTGGTCTAAAACCTGATAGGAAATGGAACCAGAGTTAGGAATATCTATATTCCTGTAGTTATGAAATTTATATTTCCAAGGTGCGTCAGGAAACTCCGAAACCTTAAGCATTCCATTATCTTTACCAAATTCTCTGTAGAGGTAAAGATTGTTATAATAAATAATATTTACTATTGTATCATTAACTACTACATGCTCCTCGTCCGTTTCTTCTCTAACAATATAATTTTTGTAAAAAGTTATATCTCCACAAAAATCTTGCACAAAAACTCCCCCTCCTACTTCGAACTCTCTCTGGGGAGAAAAAATATTTAAACCACATCCTTCGCCACATAAAGTAGCTGCAAGTTTTCCATTATCAGATAGAGAAATACGCATATAATTTGCATAATTTGCTAATCCAAACGAATCAACTGATGTCCCTTCGATAGTTATAATTTTTTTTCTATCAGCAAGATAGATTACTCCGTCTTTATACTCTAACCCGAATCCATACCCATATGGATCCTCAAATTCTACCGGCAAAACAAAGGTGGAAATACTATCTCCTGAACTTGAAAATTCCCAGAGGATTCTAGTCCATTTATCTAAAACAAGAATGTTACCATTATCTTTAACTTCGATACCACCGATTGCCATAAAAAATCCACCTCCGGGAGGGTGAATATATCCAATAATCTCTCCTGAATTTGCATTTAACCTGTATACTACACCACTAGAAGGAGATGAGATATATATCACGCCTTGATGCACCTCCATATCAATATTCCATCCTATCATTGGAATCGAAACTGAAAATTCGGCAAGG
Organism: candidate division WOR-3 bacterium; assembly: GCA_039804165.1. Classification (NCBI taxonomy): domain Bacteria; kingdom Pseudomonadati; phylum Caldifarciminota; species Caldifarciminota bacterium. Next base: position 7,271 of record JBDRZZ010000008.1, on the reverse strand, counting down.
AGATTGCCAAAAGGTCTATCCCATTTTCTCAAAAATATTTTATTACCGTTACAACTTGCGGACATCACCCATAAATTATCGTATTCGTCCACAGCAAGTGCAACAACTAAAAACGAATCTTCAGCCGGCATATATGGAAGATTGGCAACACATTCCAATGTATACTCTGGAGCAAGAATATACCCTCCGCTACTATCCGGTATAAGCCCAAAGGTCTCAACACTACCTGTGTCCGTTAAATCCCATATCGAAAAACTCTCTAAAGTATCTTTCATCCTCGCCACTTTCAAAGTCTCCGCACCATTCCATCCATATCCTCCGTTCTCAAGCACAGAAGAAAATGGAATCTCATCACCCTGACCATAATACTTCTTGGAAGTCGAGACCTGAATATTCGCAGTAAGACCATCAATATATATCGGACAACCATAAGGATATGAATTCAAATTAACGCCCCTGCCCTCTACAATACTTGCCTCTACCGATAGGTAATATTGACCACTTTTCCACTGGGGGACCGTGATGTTGAAAGTGTAAGAACCCTCTCCTGGAATTTCCACCACCCCGGGACCATCAAAATTTTCTACAATATTGCCAACCGCATCACCACCATAAAGGGAAACAGACTTAATGTCCACCCTCGAAGGAGATTTTATACTGTTTGTAAATGTAATCGGGATACTCGCACCAATCGAAAAAGTATCATTCAAAGGCCAGTGTAGAACCGCTTCAGGTGATTGCACAAAATACTGAAGCTTGCCGATAGATTCCCCCTTCCTATCGAGATATTTCCATCTGTAACTATAGGGAATCATTGTATCTGCAGGGATTTCCAAACCCACAAAGTCCTTCAAAGTGATTGTCCTCCCGGTTGTCGGATTCAAAATGATGGTGTCTCTTAAGGTATCTTTCCCAAGATAATCGCTCCATAAGGAAAATTCCAGTGGCACTCCGTATAAATCCCCCTTAAGAGAAACCCAAGCCTTAAACACCGCGGTATCTTCAGGTATAAAACCCTCTTGGTAATCAGAATAAACAGGTCTAAAACTCGAAACAATTGGTGGGTAGAACTCCAAAAATGCTGTTCGTTTAATATATCTGTTAATATATCTGTATTGAGCTTTTAACGCACTCCTTGTGGACCATAACTCCGGTTGGTAATTGAAAATCAATGTTGTATCTGTATCTATCGTATTCTCAATCATTATTGAATCTAAATATATTATTGAATCCGAAAAACTCACCCCTCTCACCAAAAGTTTTCCGGGTGGTAACCACCCTGAAGCAGACAACCTCACAGAAAAAAGATTAGACCCTCCATATTGAAAAGAATCAGGAAGAATAAATGAACATTTAACTTGAGGATAGGTCACCTCAAAACTCCTACTTGCAAAATTCCATAAACTATCTCTAAAAAATAACTCACAACATAATTTCTTTTTCCCCTCTATTATATCAAAATCCAAAAGGGAAAAAGCACCTTTTATTTCCTTCTTCTCTTTTGCCAAAAGCTCCAGAGTATCGCTCCAGATAATATGTTTAAAATAATCTTGGAGAATATAAAGATTAACAAAAGGGTAAGAAGCCTTAGGTAGCCTATTTTCCACTTCAATCTTATAATTCACCGAATCAACTCCAAGAACATAATTAGATTTATCAGTATAAATAAATAAACTAAAGGGCTTAGAAATTACACCTACACTTTTCGAACGACGAAGTGCAGTATTCCTAAAAAATCTACTAAAAAAGACCTGCTGATTTTGATACAATCCAAAGTAAACATCAGAACTAATATAAAAAGAACGCGTATATTCAACTATAATTTCTGAATCAGAAGGAATCGTTACGCCAAGAATTGAATCAATAACTTTCCACCCTCCCTCAACTTCATCTACACCTATTATGAGCTTACCTGGAAATGGATATTCTCCTTTATTTTTTATTTTTATTTGAAAGTTCACGGTATCTCCAATGAGAACTTCTCTCTTATCAGAAATAACCTCCATCTCAAAAATTCTAGAAGTGTAAATACTACCTATAGGAATATCTATCTTCTGAGCAAAAACTGCCCCACGATTATATCCTTGAATCCAGTTCCCATTTTCATCCTTTAATGCATAATCAATTACCCATAAACCAAGATTCTCTGGAATAGAGGATTTACTCCACGTCCATTCTGTCTCCTCTCCTCTTTCAAGAGAAATAGGAATAACTATAGAATCATACAAAACTCTATCAGGAGTATAAACCTTAATTATTGCAGCTCTTGCCCTTACAGTATCATTTGCAGTATATTTAATTGATACAGGAACAGCTACCGCTGAATCTTTATAAAACTCTGGAATTTCCATATCAGGATTAACCGCCCAGGTTGTCAAATCTCGGAGTAAATTTAACTCCCCTTGCGAACATTGATTATGCCCATAACTCCAATCAGAATACAAGGAAGAAAGAATTATAGTTCCAGCTCCATATTTATATGTAAAAAGCGCAGGCAGAGCATTCCTCACTCTACAAAGAAGAAACTCTGAATTTTCTGGAACTTCGTAAAAATATCCATCAATATTACAATCCATAACTGGACTTTTCTGCCCAGCGAAAATTGGATGCCACTTATTTAAATACGCTCCCCTCCAAAAACATGACTGATCCTCATTCCATCCATATCCTCCAACATTCCCGGGCAATACCTCTAATTCCGAGCCATAGCGTGGAGTAAACACAAGTAAATTTCCACCATTTCTAACATATTCTTCCAATTTCTGTTTAAATGTTGGTGTATTGAGCCCTGCAAGTCCAGCAGAACCGATAACCAATAGTTTCACAGAATCCTTAATATCAATTTCAGGATGATTAATAATTTTTAAATCTGGTTTAACAGGTAATGTCGAAATCCCATACCTCCCCAAAATATGTCCATATCCATCAGCCCAACCTGAAAGGAGGATGCCGATATCCGGGAGACCTGAAGGTGAAGCCCCTGTGCCTCCACCAAGTGTAGCCCCGCTTGTAGATGTGCTAATTATCCATGGAGTTGGGTATTCTGTGACACCTGGGGACTGGTTCTCATCCGAATGATCATACTCATGACTTTCGGAAGTCCAATAGTAGCCCTCCCCACTCTCATTTACACATTCTATTCTGATATCATAAAGGACATTCAGAGGTCTCTTTCCATTATTATTCAAAACAGTATAAGAATTTTTATGAATATTTTTAGGAGGTAATAAAAATCCTTCATTATTAGCATTAATTACCGACCACCCTCCAGGATTATTCACAAAAAATTGAATTTCGCACTCTACAGTGTCTTTTAACTTCCATCCCGCTGTAATCACTTTAGAATTCACACTCTCCCCGTCTCTTAAATGCGCTACCATTGAATCCTTAAACACCAAAACCTCGGGTTCTTCAGTCATAAATGTAAATTCGTAATTTCCCCCGGGGAGTCCGTCCTCATCTCCATCAAGTTGAATACTATCCTCCTTACTGATTGCTGTATCGGAAACTGTTCCTATATATCTTATACAATATTTAAGTTCATCTCTAAGTCTAAGCTCAAGGGTATCATAGTTCTTACTCCAGAAAGGAGTAAAATCCACAGAATCACTTCCATCCTCCGAAACAACCAAAACTGCTCTCTCTGTTGCAATTGAGTCCATCCTCTTAGAAAACACAATAGTGATGTTCTTATCAATCGGAACATCAGTTGCATTATCGGATGGGTCGGTATTAGTCACAATTGGTGCTTCTCCTATATACAATTTATGATTCACATCTATTCCTTCTTCGTATCTTTGCCAGTTGCCATTCCCATCACGGGTAGCAATAGTCCCAGGGTGTTTGTCTAATAAGTGTCCTGCAAGATCCCTACAGGAGATATTTATAACCGCCTTCCCTTTTCCAAAATCCTTAGGGATAGTTACAGAACCTTCCCATGTCTTCTTATCAATCCATCTTGCACCATCATCAATATCCAGTTCATTGGAAGATTTTTTGAGTGTCACTTTTATGGCATTCAGGTGGGTATCCATTTCCTCCGAAAAATATATCTTAAATGTCAGTCTATCACCTGGAGAAACATTCTCATCATTCCTTTTATCAAGGACAAGACCATCCTGAGTATCATTAAGTAGCCACATTGCATTGTAAACCAACTCTCCCTTCCTTGTAACCATAACAGCATAAACATAAGGAACGAAATTATCAAGAAGAACATCTGTAAAATCAGCACCTTTGCGATTTAGGGTATCACCTCCATTCAGCCTAATATCGTATCCCAACGCCCATACTCGATACCATCCATCCTTGTATGCTGCTTCCCTGTCAATCAATGCCTCACTTCCATTCCATGCTTGCCCTTGTTTTAATTTTGTATTCCAGTAACGATTATTAACCTGATGGTCTATTATGGGATTAGTAAGCCAGTAGTGAAATGTCACTGATTGAGCGTGTCTGCTGAGTGTCGTATCATAGATATGTGGAACCGGATTACCATCATTTGGAGGAGTTACCTGGTCAAAAATTCCTGATATTTCACTATGAACAACAGAACCCTGCTTTTTAACAACACTGTATGCGAACATATAGACTCCAGAATTATCTCCACAATTCGTAATATCCCGCATCTTTGCTCTTATTTCAACTTTACCCCATAAAGCATCAGGAGAACGCTCTATGCGTTCTCTTTGTAGTTCAATCCCCCAGGGGAAAAAAGCAGGTTTCAAAACAACAGGCAAATTATTATCCGAATACCCATCAAGACCTTCATCTTCTCGCAAAGGATTTTGATATGGACCACCTGCAGGTCCTTCCGCAAAATGGAGATGATTAAGATCATTCGTCTCTCCAATCTTGGTGGGATGGTCATTATTCGGGTCTTCATCTGTCGTGGAAGTATCTGCGATACCAACCACTGGTAGCCCTTTTGGATACCTATTTTTTAGATGAATATAGGCATAATCACTTACTCTCACTCCCTCATTTTCCTTTGTACCACTCCATTTACACTCTCCACTTTCAATTGAAAAGATATCAGTATTTTCGGAAGCTTGTATATCTGCACCATTGTGGAACCTTGGATAATGAGGGTCTTCTGTTATACCTTTTCTGTAATCCCCCAATGTTGCGATTACATTGTGGACTTGATTAAAAGGTCTTATTGGCCAGGGATAGGAATACAGACTTCCAGCAATAATAAATAACATCAAAAATATCTTGTTTTTCATATTCCCACCCTCCATCACTTTAAGATTTTTATCACTTTATCATTGGTAACTATACCCAACTTTCCACCTTTAGAACTCATCATCACTTTTCCCGTAAATCTCTCTTTTTTGATTACTTTCCCATCTTTCTTCGAGAGACTTAAAATCTCCGATGATTTCCAATTCCAGACACCTTTTATCATCTCGGGAATTATACCTCTACTTAAGATTTGATCTCCTGAAAGTTTTAGCGTGATATAATAGGTCAATTGTGTACCTCTATAGGGATAAAATTGCTTCACTGGTTTTTCCTGTTCTTCATAATACCACCGCATTTTGCCCTTAGGAGTAAAAGAATTTATATAACCAAATCCAGCAATGTAAATATTATTATACTCGTCAATCAGAATATTAGAGAAAGGAGCGCCTAATCTCGACGACCACAAAACCTCTCCTGTATTCCAATGAAGAGCTACTATATCGTAAACATAATCCTCCTTACGACACATACAAAACAACTCTAGATCTTCTTTTCCTGCAACAGTTCTCCAATCCCCAGTTATTTCAAAATCATACTCCTTCTTCCAGAGAATTTTACCTGCTTGAACATCTATCAATTTCCCAACACTTTTCTTCACTCCAGAAACCCAGGAAAAGATATATTTTCCTTCTTCCAGAAAAACATCACCTCCTACCTCTGCATTGGGAATTTCGGGATTTAGAGTCTCATAATCAACAACTTTTCTTTTATTCAAATCATAAATACAAATAGGTATAAGAAAACCATCGTAATCCCATGAAGTAGGGGTATATTTTACAAACCCCATATCCGATATCGGAGAGACTATCTGTCCCTTTTCAAAAGACAGCAATTCATTACCTTCAGAATCGAACAACATAGCTGCTTTACCCTTCTCCCCTTCTTTCTGGAATTGTTTCGAGACTCCAATATATTTTTCATTCGGAGATACATTTATATAATAATCACTTTCTCCGCCAAGTCGTAATTCCCTTTTCACTTTCCCATCCTTATCATAAAAAACAATCTTTGAAGCAATTATATATCCCTCAATAGCTCTCGTTCGTCTCCACTCTTCCTTTCCGTAAAAAACTACCTTCGGATAAGTGATTTTAGCCTTTCCTCTCGTTTTTTCCACCCCTTCAAATTCTGACTCCTTCCATCCCATATTAATCGCCTCTGCCACCGTCACCGTCGCAGTATCAAATATCACATCCACTATCTCCTCATCAAAGGTCTTCTCATAAACAGTAGTTAATTTTATCTGAGACGTTTCAGAAGTTGCGGTAGATTCAGTTGCTGGAGAATCTACTTTCTCTTTTACGCTTTCCAGTTCCTTTCGCGTAACCATTCCAACTAAGAATACATAAACAGTTACGAGAATAAAAACTTTTTTAAACATCTATTCCTCCTTTTGTTATGCCGTAAGCTGTAAGCCGTCGGCTGTAGGCTGATTATTATTTTATGAAATTCTATCTGCTTGTCAACTATTATTATCCCTTTCATCTGAATTTTCTCTTTCGCCCAATTCCAAATTTACCACATAATTGGAAGAAGCCCTCTCATTTAAAAGAGCATCCCCTGTCCCTGCTTTATTTATTTTGGAATTAAATTGAAAATTACCTTCAGAAAAACCACCGATGTAATAAAAATTATCAACACCTGGAGGAGAAGGCGTTGCATGAGGCATTGGGTCAACACCAGTTCGGGTTAAGGAACCTCTACCATTCTCGTTTCTCCTTACAACCATTCTTTCAAGAGGAAACGGTTCCGAATATTCCTCACCTGGAGGCAACCCTCCATAGACAATCTTTGCATACAAATGAGCATTATCAAAAGTACGAGACTCCTCATCGTCAAACAAATAAACAAAAACCCTGTCCAAATCATAATTATTTGTGTCGGTATCTACGGTTAAATCAATACTATCTTTTATCCTTTCATATAACTGCTCCGATTCAGGAGCTCCGGGAAGATGATAAAAAAGGGCATTTTCTTCTGGCTTAAGAATATTGAGTGTGTAATTGGGCGCCGAGTGAATGATG